>DATIZR010000050.1 GCA_035516965.1 Nitrospirota bacterium | reverse complement strand
TCCCTCCCGGAAGCCGACGTCCACGGCCCCCTGCTTCACGGCCGGATACCCCGCATCGGCGTATTTCTCCACGATGGCGGGGATATCATGGTCGAGCAGCACATTCGTTCTGAGCGGCCCTCCGGGCTCGCTCTTCATCGTCTTGAGGAGCTTCTTTTTCGGGAACACACTGTTGCCCGAGAAATCGATGTCGCCGATCATCGTCCGCTCCCGCTCCGCGATGGATACGATAAGGTCGACCTGGTGGGCCTGAGGCAGCGGTTCTACCCTGAAGTCCACCTCCGCGCCGTAATAGCCCTCGGCCTGGTACAGCAGCTGGATGCCGGTCCGGTAATCGGGGAACTTGTCCTCCCGCAGTTCCCGGCCTTCCACGCCGCGCAGTTCGCCGCGGATCCGCGACGCCGGGAGCTCCTTGTTTCCCCTGACCAGAATGGCGTTCACGACGGTCACGGGCACGAGGGTATAGACCAGCCTCACGCCGCCGTCGTCCGCGAAACCGTCCACCCGGATGTCGCGGAATTTTCCGGTAAGGTAAAGGTACTTGATGCCATCCCGCACTGCCTCGGACGAGAACCTGTCCCCGGTCTTCACGACCATGAGCTGACTGATTTGTCCGTGGTCCTGCCATGGCCTGCCAAGGTCGTCCTGGACCTCGATGCGGGTTACGGTCAGTCCTGTGAAGGGAGAGGCGAACAGCGGCGCTGAAATGGCGAGCAAAAGAAGGACGGCAGCGCCGCAGGGGATGATGAATTTCATGGGATTTATTTAGCACATCGAACCATGAATGTAAAGGAGAGAGAACGAATTTAAGGCGTGCGGGAGCGGTCCGAACGGGGTTTGCCGTACCGCTTCTCAAGCTCCTCGATGGTCCGCGGCCAGTCCTTCTTGAGCAGCCGCGACAAGCCTCGGTCGGCGAGCAGTCTTCCCTCGTTCTGGCACCGTGCGCAGTAGTTGCATTCGTTCGAGGCGTAGCGGATCCTCTGGATCAACGAACCGCATACCGTGCATGCCTGGCCATACCGCCCATGGACTGCCATGTCCTTTCGAAACGCGGTGACCTTCTCCGGGAACTTGCCAACGGCTTCCCCCCGGAGCCGGTCTGTCCATTCGGCCAATGTCTCCCGCGCAGCAGTGTAGAGCCTTCCAATCTCGAGCTGCGTGAGCTTTTCGGTCATCGCCGCGGGCGAGAGCCGCGCCCGGAACAGGATCTCGTCGGAATAGGCGTTGCCGATCCCGCTGAAAAGGTGCGGATCCGTCAAGGCCCGCTTGAGGGTGTGGTTCGCGCCTGTCAGGACAAAGGAGAACGTCTCGAGGCCGGCAGCCAGGACTTCGATGCCGCCCGGATCGAAAGCGCGAAGGGCATCCCCTCCCTGCACGAGATGGAGGGAAGCCTGCTTTTTTGTTCCCGCCTCGGTCAACACGAGGCTTCCGGCCGGGAAATCGAACGCTGCCAGTTCCGTCTTGCCCCGGAGCGCGGCGCCAGGCTTACGCCAGTGCAGCCGTCCGGCGATCATCAGATGCATGACGATCCAGAGGTCTCCCTCGAAACCGATGGCTATGCGCTTGCCGATGCGGCGGAGCTCCACAACCCGCCTGTTCTCGACTGCCGAAACAGGCGGCTCCGCTGTCCGCAGCAGGAAGGGATGAACGATGCGCAGACGCAGGAGCGGCTGACCAAGGATGCGCTCGCTCAGTGCTTCCCGATAGACTTCGATATCAGGCAGTTCAGGCATGCTGTCTTTTTCCTCACAGGCCGCTTTCCGTCATAAATGCCTTATAATAGAAAGTATAGTGGCTTTCGGGAGATGCCGGGGGTCTTTTCCTTCGGCCTCCTTGGCCGCACGAACGGGGGAGCAGGGCATGGACGCTTCAGGCAAACCTCACATCGTTGTAACCTATGCCGTGAAAGACGCACGACGCGCGCAGATCCGGGGCTTTTTCGGCGATGGTGTGAAGCTTTCCTTTCTTGCTGACCAGCCGACCGGGCTGCGGGAACAGACGCTCATGGACGCGGACGTGTTCCTGACCTGGAACCTGCCGAAGGAGCTCGCCTTCGGAGGGCTAGGCCTGTTGAAGAACCTGCGCATGATCCAGCTCCTTTCGGCCGGAGCAGACCATCTGCCCTTCCGGGAGATCCCCCGTGACGTCGTCATTGCGAGCAATGTCGGGGCCTATGCAGAGCCCATGGCCGAGCACGTCCTTGCCATGGCGCTCGCGCTTACGAAACACCTGCACCGGGAACACGCGAACCTCGCCCACGGCGAGTTCAACCAGTCACGGATGAACGACCTGCTGCAAGGATCGGTCTGCGGGATCCTGGGCTTCGGCGGCATCGGAAAGGCCGTCGCCCGCCTGATGAGCGGACTCGGGGTCCGGGTCCGCGCGGTGAACACGAGCGGCAGGACCGAGGAGCCCGTGGACTTCATCGGCACACTCAAGAACCTGGACGCGGTCCTCACCGCGTCGGATATCGTGGTCGTATCCCTGCCGCTCAACAAAACGACGCGGGGCCTTATCGGAAAACAGGAGCTGGAAGCAATGAAGCCGGATGCAATCCTCATCAATGTCGCCCGCGGTCAAATCATCGATGAAAAGGCCCTCTACGACCACCTGGTCGGCCATCCGGAATTCAAGGCAGGCATCGATGCCTGGTGGTTCGAACCCTTTGGGCATGGCAGCTTCAAGACAAGTTACCCGTTCTTCACGCTGCCCAACGTGCTGGGTTCCCCGCACAATTCGGCGATCGTTTCGGGCATCAATGAAAAAGCGACGAGGCTGGCAATCGAGAATGTAAAGCGGTTTCTGGCAAGAGAGCCGATCAGGGGCGAGGTCAGGAGAGAGGACTATATATAGAAGTATATATAGAAGGAAATTTAGTCCATCTTCCAGCTTGTCCGGAATTCTTCATCGGCATTGGTTCCCGACTTGAATTGTTCCACTTGCAGAAACGACGGACGAGCGCGGCATTCCTTTCACAACTGCTGGGAAACGCTAAATCCGATGAACTACGGCTTCACTGCAACCACCTGCACGACCGCGCCCCTGCCCGTGTGCAGTTTTCCCTCAATGACGTCCCGCTCGAATTCCCTGGCATGAACGAACCTCAGGCCCTCCAGTTCCTGCCTGAGGCCGCTCAAGGTCATCATCTTGTCCTCGTCAGGCGGGCCGCCGGTCTTATGCTTGAGCTGTTCCGGCGTGTATGCTTCGAGTATGAACACCCCGTCGGGGCGCAGGCCCTGAATGACTTTGTTATGAAGCCTTTTCCGGAGGGAGGAAGGCACCTGGGCGAAGATGGACACGATCCCGTCCCATGCTTCCGGCTCGATCTCGAGATGGTCAAGGTCAGCCACCTGCGTCTCGATCGTCACATTGTTCTCCGCAGCAAGCAGCTTGGCTTTTTTGAGGCCCACGGAAGACGAATCCACGGCCAGCACACGATGACCCAGCGTCGCGAGGTACACGGCGTTCCTGCCTTCGCCCTCGGCCAGGCACAGGACCCTGCCCTGCCGGATCTGGTGGCTCATGCTCACCAGGAACTCATTCGGCTTCTTGCCGTAAACGTATTCATCGGTATCGTATCTTTTGTCCCACATGGTTGACTCCCGCCTCGAAAATAGATGAAGCTCGTATGACCTATTGATTCAGGAAAACTTTCTCGAGCGCCGATTGAAGGTCCTGCTCGAGAGACTTCGTTCCTTTCAGGACAAAGGCTCCGCTGTTCTTCCAGTGGATATCGAGATCGGAGTCAAGAGCAGAAGCGTCCGCATCAAGCTCCCTGACCCGAAGCACCACGTCCGTCCCGCCCTCCCACAGAATCGGCGAGAGATAAAAGATGAGGAGTGGCCCCAGTTCCTCGACACGGAGCATGATGATCCTGCTGTATTTTTCCGGAAGCGCGTTCGCAAATTTCAGAGCATCGACGTCGGAGAGAGTAACAGCCTCACGGCCCTCGATCGATCTCAGTATGGTGGCCTTCGCGTAACATGATCGGCCGCTGAAAAATTCCGCAATGGCCTTCGATGCCATCTCCTCGCGGAGCCGCGGTTCCTTTTGATTGTCCCGCCACGCGGTCCCCCAGAGCACCAAGGCTGACTCCTGTCGTGAACGCGCCTTGCAAAGAGGTGGCTTCGAACCCACGGCATGGATGAAGGTCTGTGTCGTGGCGCAGCCGGAGAGAACGGCGAGGAGGCAGATTGAAACGAGCGATCGAGATAGTATGGGAAGATGATATTGCATGATGACGCTTTCAGTATTCATATCGGGTTCCGCTTCGCTCTGCCCGACCTACAGACTGGCCGAACGCTTCTTGTAGCAGCGATCACTCTTAAAGTGAGTATCGCAACTTGAGCGTAATACCAACCATATCAGCTACATCATTCAGCTTCCTGACCTCAACGGCTCCGGTATTCGTATTAATTACCGGCAGGTCAAATGAGGGCATGGCTGCTGTGGCCGCTGCCTCAAGCACCACGCCAACTCGCTAACTTAGCCCCAGACCGCACCTATACCGCCCCGCAGTCTAATAATATATGCGCTGCCTCGATCACCGGACAACAAGGCTGGACGTGGTAACTAACAAATCAAATTCTTTACAAAACGGCAAGAAAATTTCTCGCAGAGGCGCAGATCTCGCAGAGAAAATCAAAAAATAATTCGCCATGAAAGACTTTCGGGCTTTGGTTTTAAGCTCTGCGTCCTCCGCGTGCTCCGCGAGAGACGCCTTTAGCTTCTGGTTTTGATCCGGCTTGTCCGGGTTAGGCTGTCCGCCAAAGTCTGCCGTGTAATAGGCTTTTCCGGCCGGCAAGCACGCAAACAAGTTCTCAGCCATGTGCCATTTATCGACGTTGCATCGAGTATAGTTTAACCCTGCCCTAAATGACAAGAAAGAAAATCGTGGATGCCTCAAATCTCATTCCGGGATTGGCCTGATATTCTCGGGATCGTTGTACTGGTAGGAATTCATCTTCGGCGTGACGGGATAGACCTCGATCTCATCCGGCGCACAGGGCTTGAGCAGCGGCAGCAGTTTCTTCGCGTCGTGCTCGCCGGGATCGAGCCACTGATCGAAAGCGTTCTCGGGAAGGATCGCGGGCATCCGATCGTGGAGCTCTTTGACCGCTTCGTTCGCGCTGGTCGTGATGATCGTGCAGGTCAGGACCTCCTCCCCTTCCGGCGAGTGCCAGGCATTGTACAGCCCCGCAAATCCCATCGGCCTTCCCGACCGGAGGCGGATGAGACGGGGCAGCCTCGCCTTGTCGGTTTTCTTCCATTCGAAGAACCCGTCTGCCGGCACGAGGCAGCGATGGTTCGCGAAGGCGTCCCGGAACGAGGGAAGTGTCGCGACGGTCTCGGCCCGGGCATTGATCATCTTGTATCCGGCATTGAGCTCCCTGGACCAGCTCGGCACGAAGCCCCACCTGCTCAGGACGAGCCGGTTGCCGTTGTCATTGATCACGATAGGGATGTCCTGGCCCGGGGCGATGTTGTAGCTCGGCATGAGGTCGAAGGTGATGGAATCGACCTGGAATATCTTCAGGATGATCTCGAGGGCGCTGTGGATCTCGAATCGTCCGCACATGGGAAACCTCTTGCCCGATGGATAACCATATAAATTATAACAGTATGCGGGATCGGATCCCGTGGAAAAGTGAGGACCGGGATTCCCCTTGACAGTGAACATCTGTTCACCTATAATAAAATCACCTTATAAAAAACCCGTGTTTATCTGTGTGCGCCGAAGGCGCCCGTGGTGAAAAAATGATACTTCCCTTTCCCGTAAAGAACAAAACCGTCCCCTTCACCTTCGTCGGAACCTTTTCACCAGGCAGCAGACCGTCGGGCGGAACGACCGCGATGCTCGGCACGATCGAGGCCGGGTTCCCGAGCCCTGCCGAGGAAGAGCTCGCCGACACGCTCTCCCTCGACGAGATGCTCATCCAGAACCGGGAGGCCTCGTTCCTGCTCAGGGTGACCGGCGACTCCATGACCGGCGCGGGCATCCTTCCGAACGACATGGTGATCGTGGACCGGGGGCAGACGCCGAAGAGCGGCGACATCGTGATCGCCGAGGTGGACGGCCAGTGGACCATGAAGTACCTGCGGAAGCGCGGCGACAGCGTCACACTCGTTCCCGCGAACCCGAAGTACGGTCCGATCAAGCCGAAGGACGAGCTCAAGATCGCCGGCGTGGTCACGGCGGTGGTGAGGAAATACAAATAGAGGCTTTCAGAAACAGAACAGTTCTCACAGGTCGCCACGGAGCCACGAAGAGAAGCAAATTAAAACCTATCTCGCGCAATACCCTGCTCTCGCAGCGAGTGCTCGAAGGCGCGGGCACGAGAGCCGCCAAGCCGCAAAGAAAGGCCAGTGATGGACGAAAACCAGATATCGAAGATTGTCGTGAACTGCTGCTATAACATTCACACAAAACTCGGGCCGGGGCTGTTGGAATCAGTCTATCTTGAAATTCTCATATACGAATTGAAGAAGGCGGGATTGAAATGCGAAAAAGAAGTCGGGATACCGGTGCACTATGAAGATGTCAGGCTTGACCTTGGCTTTCGAGCGGATTTGATCGTGGAAAATCTGGTGATCATTGAATTGAAATCCGTAGAGAAAGTTCAACCTGTTCATAAAAAACAGCTCACAACCTATTTAAAATTGACCGGGATGAAGCTCGGCCTGCTTGTTAATTTTAACGTAACCCTTATCAAGGATGGGATCGAACGTGTTGTCAATCGACTTTGAAGAGTCAAAAGCCAATTTTCGCGCTAAGGCGCCAAGACGCAAAGAAAGGCAAATGCTTTTAAACCAGGATTCAACATTTTGTGTTTTACGTCTTGCGTAAGCGGGTTTTGATCTTAATGAACAAATTGAGTTGTCTTAATTTCAAGACAAGATTCACCCTTTGCGGCTTGGCGGCTTTGCGCGAGACATCTCAGCAGTTGTTTTTTTTCATTCCCTTTTTCATGGATGCAGCGGAAATGGGGAAGTCCCATCTTGCGGAAAATTTCGAACGATGATAAGCTGACAGTAGATTTGCTTTTCGCATCATCACGGATAAAATTCATCAAAGTGTGAGACGCCGGATGAAGTACTATTTGTTCAAGCTCATTCCGCCGAGACCCACCTTCCCCGCCGACATGACGCCGGCGGAAGCCAAGCTGATGCAGGAGCATTCGGCGTACTGGCGCCAATTGATGAACGACGGCCACGTCATCGTGTTCGGCCCCGTTGCCGACCCCAGGGGTAGCTACGGCATTGCCGTGATGCAGCTCGCTGATGACGCGGACCCGCATGCTCTCGGCAGGAACGACCCCACCATCAAGGCCGGCGCGGGCTTTACGTTCGAAATTTGTTCAATGCCTCGGGCGGTGCTGCCGACGGACCGCGCCTGACGAGTGCAGTGCGCGAGACATTATGGCATCTATGCCTCTCCATGAGACTTCTTTAGGACATGCGATGAGAACGCGGCTGAAGCTTAAACCGGGACAAAAAGGGACGAAGAACCTGCTGGCTCAATACGGAGACGCGCTCCTCTGCGTGCGCTATCGCTACGACATCGAGAGTCGAACGCGGGCAAAGACGGCCGAGATCATCGTCGAGAAGAAACCATGGACACCGCCGGCGTCCCAAATCCCCGATGATATGCTCGTCCCGGTGCGAATCGGGTTTGCCGAAACGGCACTTCAGGATAAGGCCAGGACTGCAAAGGGAAGATGGGACCCGGAAGTGAAATTGTGGCTCATCCGATTCGGCAGGATCAAAGGGACAGAACTGGAAAAGCATATAATATTAGATGCCAGACAGTCAGGACAGGAAAAGGGAAAAGCATCTAATAATATAAACCTAAAAAGCATATAATAGTGGATGCTTGCATCTAATATTATATACCGGCATCTATTATTATATGCCAGAGTCCGTTTAGATAATAACTGGTTAGTCCCAAGATTCTGAGCGGGAGAAAGGATGTTGCAGTGAAGATAATGCGGGTTAAGTCAGTACAAACAGCCTTGGTCTGTTTATTTTTATCTGTGCCAACCCTCGTGTATGCCTTTCATACAAGTCCAGAATGCTGGAAAGAACCTCGCATGTTTCATTCAGGCCCGGTTTGGAAGGACCTAAGTCCAAAAATCAAATTAAATCGTATTGCCGAACCAGTTCCAGCTGACGCAACGTTCTCTCCCAATAAAGCATATGCATTCTGGGTAAAACAGTCTGATGCGAAACATCCGCGGCATTCTGACATTTATATTTTCACAGAACGCAAATATGTTTTAAGCAACAGCTATGACGATATTGATGGTATTGACACTCCGAAATGGATAAATGAAAAACTTCTTACAGTTCGCGTTTGGTGGGGCAGAATAGCTGCAACAGATGTCATTATTGATGTCGAGGCGGAGAAAATTATTTATTCTGAAATGGTGGAATACGGCGGTATTGCTTACGAACAGTTCAAGGCACAATGTCGCGGGATCTGCCCTTGTCCTTCTCAATAAAAAATACGATGCGAAATAGATAAAGAACCAACCAGTCGTTCGAGTCCCGCGCTCTGCAGCGCGGGGCTCAACTCGTCGTTAACCCTGAGGAGCATATGAGTAGAAATTACATCTCGAAGTCGATATCATATTTAATTTCGTTTATAGCCATTCTCAGCATTGTTTCCTGTAGCGTTAAGGGATCCTTAAAGACAGATCGATCAGAAGGTGGATTACAAGTAACGCACATGCCACTTACGATTAACGATGTTCCAAAAGAGTTAATTCAGAAGATGCATTACCCATATGCCCGCTTCTACCGCACCGAAGTGCTCAATAATACAAACCGACCGATAAAAGTTATCTGGTTCGACGGCTATTTCAATAATCAGGGCAACTGGTTCGCAGGAAATGTGCGGAATAAAGTGCTTCGCGGTTCAGATTTTATGGATTGGTACTTCCATAAGGAGGATATGGACGAGGATGGATGGATACGTCCCGGAGGTAAAGCGATCTGTACAGTGAATTGGCACTGGACTGCTTCTCCTGAGGATTTGCAGATTAAATGGGCCTATATCGGAGTTGATGCACATGGAAACGACTATTTTGCAGAAGCTATTGTTCCTGAAGTCAAACCGGAAAAATTGCAATAGCTCATCTTGCACGAAAATAGGTTAACTTGTCGTTCGAGACCGACGCGCAAAAGACGCGCGTCTCAACTCCGCGTTATATTATGGTGTCAATATGCACATGACCTCAATAAGATTAATTTCTATATTGTTTAATTGCTGCTTCCTCGTGCTCTCAGCATGCACTCATATTCCCTCAACAACAGCTACTCAAATGGGTAGGTTTGATAATTCATTATACGTCGTTCTGACTACAGCAAGAGGAAATGCTGTACCATTCATTAGGTTGTATGATATTGATAAGAATAAGTGGGGCAAAAAGATTACGATACCGGACTCAGATGAAACTGTGGCAAACAAGATGATAAGTAATGAGGATTTAGTTTATTTGCAGCGCCACGGTGATTGGCAACATAACGGAGTGATATACGGTATAGACAAAAAGAGCGTCTTTCATAAAGTGATTGAAATTGGCAATTTTGAGTCATTATCAGGAATGGACGATGAAAATTATTTTGTTACGGAGATGAAATATCTTAAAGATCCAAATAATAAAACTAATAATTGGTTATTCAAGGGAGCAAAATATAATAGGAAAACCAAAACACGCAGCGAATATCATTTCGATAACAATAGAGATTTGATCGTAACAGACACATGGGAAGATGATCACTCTTATTGGTACGCCTGTTTTCGCGGAGGGCTGCCTCAAAAATATAATATTCCTCAAGGCGTCCTTGTTCTGGTCTCCAAATCAAAGCTTAACGGTAAACTCGATAGTTATGAATTTGATGGCGGTAACTGGATTTTCAAAGCAACAATAATTGGAGACAAGGATTGGCTATGGGTTTTTAGAGAGGCCCGGGACATTCCTCATAATAAACCGTCCTTTGCAAAATTCTCTAAAAAAGACAAAACATTTGTAAGCGCAAGCATAAAGGCTAATGTATCATGGCCAATTACAAATGCTGACAACATAACAAATGATAATTACTTATGGTTTATTGATCCATCTTTCAACAGCACAGGCAAATCTACAATATTCCGTGTAAACAAAGAAACCTCTGACAGCATTTCGATTGATTTACCAATGGAAATACGTATTACAGGCACAGCCATTGTGGACAATGAATTCGTCTGGCTCGATGCTTACAAGCTAAAAAGTTACGCGCCCAGCGGAAACACTGTGCCTTATTTAATTAAATTTTCGAAGAAAGATTTGGGTTATGACGTTATCTATGTAAAGCCGACGATGTCTGATTCGATAAAAACGATTTTTGAAAATTTCTTTTCCTGGCTTTTGTTACCCTTCTTCAAAGGGTAAGACATAACAAGTCGTTCGAGTCCCGCGCTCTACAGCGCGGGGCTCAACTCGGCGTTAGTTTTCCAATATGACACTTCTCAAAGGCTATTTGGCGGAAGTAAAAAAGCAACGTAGTCGTGGTCGCTGTCTACACTATGATAGCGGTAATCGCTGTAACAAAATTATCAGCGCTCATTCAATTCAAGAAAGTGGTCAGTTGAGACTCATAGAAGAAGATGGCCATGTTTATAGAATCAGTTCAAATATTTCAACACTGAAGAAGGCTGGTGGACGTCCGCAAATTGCTAAGATTGGCGTAAATAAGGTATCCACATTTGATGGATTCTGTCAGCGACATGACAATGAGTTATTTAGACTAATCGACAATAAATTATTAGTTCCGAACGCAGTCCAAATTTCCTTATACGCGTATCGCTGTTTATGCCGTGAGTACTTTGTTAAAGAAAATGCTGTACGCACATTCAATAAGTTTTTGAATCATGAAAAGATGTCGCAGCGCCTTCAAAAGCTTATATCTAATTTTCATGAAGGCTCAGTTGCCAGTTTTGCTCGACTTCAAGGTATAAAGACAACTTTTGATAAAGACGTCAAAAACGGCAATTTCGACCAATTTGAATATGTATGCTTTATCTCGAAGGCAAAATGGAACTTTCAATTGTCCGGCGTCTTGTACCCTGATTATGATTTTCTTGGGCAAAAACTGCAGGACTTGTTAGACCTTCCTGCGCCATTAAGTTTTATTACCTTTTTTACAGCACCAGTACATAATGGATGGTCATTTACGTTTGCATGGCACAAGGAAAGTTCCAAAATATGTAGTCAGTTTATGGGCTCTCTCGCCGCTCTTATCCATAATGGTGGGTCTATAGAAGACGCCCTACTACGTTTTTCTTTTACCTGCTGTGAGAATCACGCCATAAGAATTTCATGGTGGGACAGCTTAACTGTGATTCAGAAGAGCTCAATTCTTGAGCGCTTTGCCTATTTGATAGATTTGAAGATACAAGTTCCTAATACATACTTGGCCACCGGGTTGGAAGGTATTGCCGATTGGCATTTCGATCATGTATATTCGGCCATGCGCGATGACAAGCTTAGGGAATTCTAACGACCGCGTCCACAGCGACGCGCCAGAAGGCGGCGCGTGACGCGGGCGTTGGTTTTGTGGAGCGAGCATGTGGATTAGTATAGATTCGCAATCATCAATTGATAGACTGCTTCACGAATTTGCAGGGTTTCATGATGCCTGCCTGCGAGAAGTTTCTATCGCAACAGAAACATATGTTGCAGAGAATCTTGCAATGAGCTGTCCTGGCCATCTTGACACATCTGCGCTTCTTTTCCTGCAAGGGCAGAATCGGTCATTACCAGCAATTGAAATCAAATGCGAACGCGTGACTGGAATTAGAGTCAATCCGACGCCTGACAATTGCGATTCAATCTTAGCGGGCGGCAACATAACGACTGATGGAAAGACATATCGTCTTGCCTTGAATTTCATGGGTGGACCATTAACAGGACCGCCAAACAGCTGGGTCTCAATTCAAAAGAAACCTTACACGGAATCCGATATTGAGGTCACTGCCGAGTCAATTGCATGGCGACCAGTTGAGAATGGCCTCGGAAAACACCTGAGATATCGCCAGTCTAAATCGTAAGCAAGAACCAACCTGCCGGTCCACAGCGTCGCGCCAGAAGGCGGCGCGTGACCGGCTTGTTAGCCTCCACAATGAATCCAGCATTCGAGATGAAATATGGCGGAAGATGAGAATTCTATAACTGCACGACTAATTTCAAGTGCGGGTATCGCAAGAGGAATGCGTGTCCTCGATATCGGCTGCGGCAATGGACTCGTATCTTTTCTCCTTTTGGACGCAGTTGGCCCGGAAGGAGAAGTTGTCGGCATAGATATCAATGATAAAGCTCTTGAAATGGCTAAAAGTCGAGCGAAAGAAAACAGCATCTCTAACTTGAAATTTCTTAAAGCAGACATTTCCAATCAGTTGACTGGCCTCGGCATCTTCGACGCTGTTTTTGGCAGGCGTGTTCTTATGTATTTGCAAAACCCGGTATTAGCATTAAAAAATATATCAAGCATGGTCAAAAGCGGCGGTGTGGTTGCATTTCAAGAAAGCGATGCAACAATTACACCTGGACGAATTGAAGTCCTTCCCCTGCATGAAAAAGTAAACGAGTGGATATGGCGTACTGTTGAGAGGGAAGGTGGAAATCTCCATATGGGTTTTGAATTGCCCAGAGTTCTTAAGGAAAGCGGCTTTGTTGTTGAAAACGTTAAAGCAGAGGCCATCATTCAGGGTCAAAAATTACATTATCCATTAGCGACGGTGGTGCGAGCCATATTACCGAGAATCGTCGCGCAAGGTATAGCTACTGAAGCTGAAATTGGTATTGAAACACTTGAGCAACGATTGAAAGATGAAAGACCAGAGAGTTCTGTTTTTATCAGTGATCTTGCGTTTTCTGTGTGGGCGCGGAAATCATAGCCTGAAAAGACTAACAATCGCCTCGACGGCGACGCGCTAGAATGCGGCGCGTCAGGCTCGTGTTAACCTTGACAAGGGAAACAGGAGATAAGGAAGAACTATATATGCGAAATGATACTCGCTTCATACCTGACCTATTTTCTTTGGCAAATACCATGCCCGATCATTTTTTCTCCTGGATTCGGCTCTCGCTTTCGTTTCTTTTACTTGCTATAAGTCTTAGCGGCTGCGCGACTTTTCTGGGCAATGATCTTCCTGTATATACCATGGCGGATCTCCCGCCTGCTCCTCCCCTAGAGAAAAGAGCGTGTCTAATAGTGAATTATAAGGATTGCGATAAAACGTGTCATGAATTGAGTGATCCGATATACGAGATGCTCGAAAAAAGCGGATTTTTTCGGAGAGACTGTACTCCGAACGCTGATGATAAAAAAATCTTCATATGAAGGAGCTCACGGATTTAAAAATAGCTTACCATCCGCTTGCCCTACTTAGTGTCGGGATTTCTGAATTAACTCTTGGAATTATACCGGGGTATGCGCGTGATAACGTTACGTCTAAAATACAAATAAAAAATAATTCTGAAATCATTAAAGAGTACGTCTACCATGAACACGCTGACTTATGGGTTCATTTATCAATGCTGTTTCTAAGATCCGAGCATAATGAGGTCGCCACTACGAAAAAATACCACGAACGTTTGTATATGAACTTTCTACATGATTTTTCCCGTGATTTTAATAACGGCATGTATGACCCGTATAAAATAAATACTGCCGCTGAGGTTTCGGTTTCGAAGTGATCCATGAGAAGGCGTCATTTTAACCTGCGGGTCGAGTGAGTCGCGAACAGCACGCTCCTCACCCGCGTGTTAGACGCCAGTAATCAGGAGCGCTCGTGAAGGACGTATATGCAATTCTGCTTGTACTACTCACTTCCGGCTGTGCATCAATGCCGCCCCCAAAAATGGAGGCCGTCCCGACGTCTGTTGGACACCAAGGAGACATCATGAAAGTAAAACGTATGGACAACGTCGGCATCGTGTTGAAAGACATCGATGCTGCAATTCAGTTTTTCACTGAACTCGGCCTTACCCTCGAAGGCCGCATGCCCATCGATGGTGAATGGGCCGGCCGCGTTACCGGAGTGCGCGGCCAGCGTGTCGAGATCGCCATAATGCGTACCCCTGACGGCCACAGCCGCATCGAGCTCTCGCGCTTCGACGCCCCCGCCATCGAGTCCGACCACCGCACAGCTCCCGTGAACTCGCTGGGATACCAGCGAATAATGTTCACCGTTGAGGACATCGACGACACCCTCGCCCGGCTCAGCAAGCTCGGTGCGACGTTGGTCGATGAAGTTGTCAATTACGAAAACATCTACCGGCTCTGCTACATCCGGGGTCCAGAAGGAATTCTCATCGGGCTTGCCCAGCAGCTCGGGCAGCAGACCTCCCGAGAGAACCCTATGGATCGTAAGCAATGAGAATTCAGGCGTTAGCGTCTAACCCTCCGCTCGAGTTCGCCCCCTTCGGGGGATGGGACGCGCCTACGGCGCGCCCCTCAGCTACACGTTGAGCCTGTAGGAAAACCCCTAAAAGGGCTCATTTTAACCCCTTAAGAGCAGCAACGTAATTACACTGATGATAATTGGAATAGCACTGACGATGGTTCTGAGCCTGAATGACGGGATCCCTATCGCCCGGCCATCATCGAGAGACATTTCTGAAGTTTAATCGCGTTAAACGACGCCTGGTGCGTTGGGGTTTGAAAAGGTACTTAATCTACAGACTCGTTAGCCGCCAAGAGGAATTCACAGCCATGGGACTTTTGACCTTCAGCATCAACGTCACCCTCGACGGTTGCGTCGACCACCGGGAAGGGATCGCCGACGACGAGACACACGCCTTCTTCATCCGCCTCATGGACGAAGGCGGGGCGATGCTGTGGGGCCGCGTTACCTACGAGATGATGGAGAGCTACTGGCCGGCGGTCGCCCGAGGCGACGTGGAGGCACCGCCGGCGATCCGTGAGTGGGCGGTCAAGCTGGAGACTAAGCCGAAGTACGTGGTGTCGTCGACGCGAAAGGACTTTCCGTGGACCAATACCCACCACATCGCCGGCGACCTTCGCACGGGGGTGCAGAAACTGAAGGACGCGACTCCGGCCGGTGTGCTCCTTGGTAGCGGCAAGCTCGCGACCGAGCTAGATCGGCTGGATTTGATCGACGAGTACATGTTCCTCGTCCACCCTAGGATCGCCGGCCACGGCCCGACCCTGTACCAGAGCGGGCTGCCCAGCACGCGACGGCTCGAGTTGATCTCGGCGAAGCCGCTCCGCAACGGCGCGGTCGCCATGCACTACCGGCGCGAATGCGGCTAACAATTCATTCAAGCCGACGCCGCTTCGCGGCGTGTGAACTCGTCGTTAGAAAGGTCTTGCTATGAATGAAAAAAAATTTGATCCCAATAAATTGCAGAAACTGAATGATCCTCAAAGATTGTTGGATATCCCTCCTGATTATATTTGGGGAAAATTACATATAGAAGAACCGGGCGTATTTGTTGAAATAGGCGCCGGAACAGCATTTTTTAGTGCTGCGTTTTTTCAAAAATTCGGACCTTCAATATTATATGCTTGTGACTTATCGGACGTAATGATCAACTGGATAAAGGAAAATGTGTCTTCGAAGTATCCCAAAATTATTCCTGTAAAGACAGAAGAACATACTGTGCCACTTGATGATGGGATTGCAGACCTGGTGTTCATGATCAACCTGCATCATGAATTAGATAACCCATCTCTGTCAGTTGGAGAAGCTTATAGAATTTTGAAACCTGGTGGAAAATTCTTTATTGTCGATTGGAAAAAGAAAGATATGCCTGAAGGGCCTCCTACAAAGATCAGATGTTTGCCCGAAAAAGTGAAGGAACAAATGGCAAAGGTGGGATTTAAAGACATAAATATTTATAATGAATTACAAAAGCATTTTTTGGTAGTCGGGAAAAAGGGCCCTCTAGACACATAACGAGGCAAGCTAACTCGGACAGAAGGCAGTTGCGTTCCATCCTTTTCCGTTTCGCGGTGAACCTAACATGGACAACCAGCCCCTCACCATCTCCTCCTGGCCCCGGGCCATCATGCATATCGACGCCGACGCCTTCTTCGCGTCCTGCGAGCAGGCGATCCACCCCGAGCTCAGGGGCAGGCCGGTGATCACCGGCAGGGAGCGCGGCATCGTGGCTGCCGCGAGCTACGAGGCCAAGGCGCGCGGCGTGCAGCGCGGGGTGAGGCTGTCGGACGTGAAGAAGATCTGCCCCGACGCCGTCATCCTCCCCTCGGACTACGAGACGTACAGCCTCTTCTCGGTCAGGATGTTCGAGATCCTGCGCCGCTTCTCCCCGGACGTGGAGGAGTATTCCATCGACGAGGCCTTCGTGGACCTCACCGGGCTCCGCAGGAGCTTCCACGGTCCTTATGAGACGATCGCGGAGAAGATGCGAGCGGCCATCAAACAGGAGCTGGGCATCACCGTGTCCGCCGGGGTGAGTCTCTCCAAGGTCCTGGCGAAGATCGGATCGAAGCACAAGAAGCCGGACGGCCTCACCATGATCCCGGGAAGGGACATCCACCGCTATCTCGAGAACCTTCCCGTGGGCAAGGTCTGGGGCATCGGCCCGAACACCGCGGCCTTCCTGAACAAGCACGGGATCGTGACGGCGCTCCAGTTCGCGCGCAGGGACGAACGGTTCCTCGAGCAGTACCTCTCCAAGCCCTATCGCGAGGTCTGGCACGAGCTGAACGGCAGGAGCGTCTACCCCGTGGTCACGGAGACCAAGAACGACTACCAGTCCATCAGCAAGGCGAGGACCTTCACCCCGCCCTCGCAGGACCCTGCCTTCGTGTTCGCCCAGCTGTCCAAGAACCTCGAGAACGCCTGCATCAAGGCGCGGCGCTACAAACTGGCCGCCGCGCGGCTGATCCTGTTCCTCCGGAAGCAGGACTTCACGAGCAGCGGCGTGGAGATCAGGCTCTCCCGGCCCACGGCCTATCCCGCGGAGATGTTCGACTCGCTGCGCGAAGGGTTCGGCCAGGTCTACGAGCCCCATACGCCCTACCGCCAGACCGGCGTGGTGCTCGGCGGCCTCGCGGCCGAGGCCGGCACCCAGTACTCGCTCTTTGACGACACCGCAAAGATCGAGAAGATGGCCAGGATCTACGCATGCGTGGACAAGCTTTCCCGGAAGTACGGCAAGCACGCGGTGCAGCACGGCGCGAGCCTGCCCGCGAAACTGCAGGCCCAGCACGAAGGCGAACGGGGCGACGTGCCCATGAGAAAGGGAAACCTGTTTCAGGGCGAGAACAAGCGCCAGCGGCTCGGCCTGCCGGTCTTGAACATAAAAG
Organism: Nitrospirota bacterium; assembly: GCA_035516965.1. Classification (NCBI taxonomy): domain Bacteria; kingdom Pseudomonadati; phylum Nitrospirota; species Nitrospirota bacterium. The sequence goes on along the minus strand of DATIZR010000050.1, from coordinate 15,715 downwards.
TTTAGGCCGTTGTCCTGGCTTTGTCCAACTCCCCATGCAACCTTTCGGGCAGGTCAGGCCCGCTCTCTTCATTCCGCATTCACCGACATCCCCCTCGTCCTTCCCACCTATTGCCAAGATACTTCACCGCAAAGGATGCAGAGAAGATCTTGCATTGCCAACTTATGGCCGGATTGGTCCCAAGTCTCTTCGCCCTGATTTGCCGTCATTCAGGAACTTGAATTCCTCTGCGTGGTTCCTTTAGCAGTTTGTTGAAAAATTCCCCAAACTGTCATTGCGAGGAGCGTCTTTCGCGACGTGGCAATCTCGAATTCATTGATTTACCTAACCCGGACAAGCCGGATCAAAACCAGGAGCTAAAGCGTCTCTCGCGGAGCACGCGGAGGACGCAGAGTTTAAAACCAAAGCCCGAAAGTCTTTCATGGCGAATTATTTTTTGATTTTCTCTGCGAGCTCTGCGCCTCCGCGAGAAATTTTCTTGCCGTTTTGAAAAAATTTGATTTGTTACTTACTAAGGCTGAGATTGCTTTGCTTCGCTCGCAAAGACGGAAAAAATATTTTTCCAGTGACCTGCTAGCGGCCGACTCATTTATCAGGCTATCAGGTTGCTGCGGTAAAAACGCTTACAGGTTTTCTTGAAATTTTTTATCACTTCCCCTTCCCCTTTTGCACTCGTCTGCATGGCACATCGTCATCTGCTTGGAAACTATAGGATTACGATAGTGAGTGAAATCACAGAAATTTATTCCGCTTTCCCTTATATTCATACTACAAAAGTAATGGCACTGTCCTACTCGCAGGTTGCCGTTCACTTTCTCTGATCAGAGCAAACCAGGGGAAACCCTGGGACGCAGAGCTACGGGACTAAGAACATAAGATTTAATGTCCGCCGGGCCGCCAGAGATTTATATCTGGCGGTTTTTTATTGCCCAAGAAGGAGGTAATACTAAAGATGCTGAAAAAAATCTCACACTCGCTTCTCCTGTCACTGCTCATTGCAACAGCCCTGGTTGGATGCAAGCCGGCCGCGAAGCCGGACTCTACACTGGTGGCCATATCGGTTACCCCTGCCAGTGCAACGATCGCACTGAATTCAGACCAGCAATTCGTGGCAACTGGGATATACGCGGACAATACAACAAAGGACATCTCGGCAATTGCCGACTGGTCATCGTCCAATACGAGCGTCGCGATCGTGAGTACGACCTCGGGCACGGGAACGACCCTGGCATCAGGCATTACCCTGAACGCAGCGGGCGACACTCCGGGCCATGCCTATGGCCGCGCTAAAGGAACCACGACGATCACGGCAAAATCGGGCAGCGTCTCAGGGTCAACCGAATTGACGGTCAGTCAGACCGTCCTCGTCTCGATTGCCGTCACGCCGGCAAGCCCGAGCATTGCCATAGGCACCAATGAGCAGTTCACGGCAACAGGCACCTACTCGGACAACACCACCCAGAACCTGACCACCCTGGTTGCCTGGAGCTCTTCCAACACCGGCGTCGCAACGATCAGCAGTTCCGCCGGTTCGAACGGAATGGCAACGTCAATGGCCGCCGGGACCACCACGATCACGGCGACCTCGGGAAGCATTTCGGGTTCAGTCACCTTGACGGTCAATCCGGCCACCCTCGTCTCGATCCACGTCACTCCCTCCAATCCAAGCATCGCGCCGGGGACCAGCCAGCAGTTCACGGCAACGGGAACCTACTCGGACAACACCACCCAGAACCTGACCAACACCGTGACCTGGAGTTCCTCCAGCAGCAGCGTGGCCACGATCAATAGCACCGGGGCATCGCGCGGTCTCGCGACGTCGGTGTCATCGGGGACGACGACGATCACGGCAACCTCGGGAGCCGTATCGGGAACAACGACCCTGACGGTCAATCCGGCAACCCTCGTTTCGATTGCCGTTACGCCGGCAAACCCGGCGATTGCCAAGGGCACGAACCAGCAGTTCACGGCCACGGGCACGTACTCGGACAATACCACCCAGAACCTGACCGCGTCCGTCGTATGGAGCTCTTCCAGCACGGGCGTGGCAACAATCAGCAATGCTGCCGCCTCGCACGGACTGGCGACGTCCGTGGCATCGGGGACGACGACGGTCACGGCTGCGTCGGGAAGCGTATCAGGCTCGGCCGCCTTGACCGTGAATCCTGCATCCCTCGTGTCCATCGCGGTTACGCCGACCAACCCGGGCATCGCGAAGGGAACGAACCAGCAGTTCACCGCGACGGGGACCTATTCCGACAACACGACGCAGAACCTGACCGCATCGGTCACCTGGAGCTCGTCCAGCACCGGCGTGGCGGCCATCAGCAACGCTGCCGGTTCGAACGGGCTCGCAACGTCGGTGGCCGCGGGCACCACAACGATCAAGGCCGCATCGGGAAGCATTTCAGGAACCACGACCCTGACCGTGAATCCCGCGACGCTCCTCTCTCTCTCGGTCACGCCTGCCAATCCCGGCATCGGTCCGGGCACGAATCAACAGTTCACGGCAATGGGTACCTATTCCGACAATACGACGCAGAACCTGACCGCATCGGTCACCTGGAGCTCGTCCAGCACCGGCGTGGCGACCATCAGCAACGCGGCCGGTTCGAACGGCTTGGCAAAATCGGTGGCCGCAGGCACCACGACGATCAAGGCCACATCGGGAAGCGTATCGGGCACCACGGTCCTGACGGTTAGTCCGGCGACCCTTGTGTCGCTCTCCATTACGCCCACCAACCCGGGGATTGCCAAGGGAACGAGCCAGCAGTTCACGGCAACGGGCACCTACTCCGACAATACGACGCAGAACCTGACAGCATCGGTCACCTGGAGCTCATCGAGCACCGGCGTGGCAACCATCAGCAACGCGGCCGGTTCGAACGGGCTGGCAACGTCGGTGGATGCAGGCACGACGACGATCACGGCCACATCGGGAAGCGTATCGGGGACTACGGTTCTCACCGTCAATCCGGCGACCCTGGCATCGCTCTCGATCACGCCCGCCAATCTCAGCATCGCCAAGGGTACGAGCCAGCAGTTCACGGCAACGGGGACCTATTCCGACAATACGACGCAGAACCTTACCGCATCCGTCACCTGGAGTTCGTCCAGCACCGGCGTGGCAACCGTCAGCAACGTGGCCGGCTCGAACGGTTTGGCAACTTCTGTGGCTGCAGGCAGTACGACGATCAAGGCCACATCGGGAAGCATATCGGGAACCACAACCCTGACCGTCAATCCGGCGGCACTCGTCTCGATCTCGGTCACTCCGGCCAATCCGAGCATCGCCAAGGGAACGAACCAGCAGTTCACGGCAACGGGCACCTATGCCGACAATACGACGCAGAACCTGACCAACACGGTTACCTGGAGCTCATCCTACATTGCCACGGCAACCATCAGCAACGCGGCGGGCTCGCACGGCCTGGCAACGTCCGTGGGCTCGGGCACCACGACGATCACCGCCGCATCGGGAAGCGTGTCGGGGACGGCGATCCTGACCGTGAATCCCGCGATACTGCTCTCTCTCGCGATCACGCCGGCCAATCCCAGCACCGGTCTCGGAACGAACCGGCAGTTCACCGCAACGGGGGCCTATTCGGACACCACGACACAGAACCTGACCGCGTCGGTCACCTGGAGCTCATCGAACACCGCAGTAGCGGCGATCAGCAACGCGGCAGGCTCGAACGGCCTGGCAACGCCAATAGCCACGGGCTCCACCACGATCACGGCAATATCAGGGAACGTTTCGGCAACGACCGTCCTTACGGTGGTCAACGGGTCAGCCAGCCTGACGTGGACTGCGCCGACGACCAATACCGACGGGACGCCGCTCACGAACCTGACCGGATATAAAGTATATTACGGGACCGCATCAGGCAACTACGGCACGTCGATAAACGCCGGCAACGTGACGAACTATGTCATCAGCAACCTCGCTCCCGGCACCTATTACTTCACGGTGACGGCGATGAACAGTTCCGGGGTCGAGAGCGCTTTTTCAAATGAGGGCAGCAAGACCATTCAATAAGCAGCAACGCTTGTTTGTGTAAAACGAGAAAAGGCAGCCTCACTGAGGCTGCCTTTCTTGTTTCTGTTGAGAACATCACCGGCCCGCTCCGGGAGGGCCGGCGCAGGGTATGTTACGCGAGGCTCTTGGTCACGATCTCGTACACATCCCGGGACAGCCGCTCCGTCTTCGCGATCCGTTCCAGCTGCGCCTTCATGAGGCCCCTGCGTTTTCCCTCGTAGCGCTTCCATAACGTAAAGGGAGAAACGAGCCGGGCCGCGATCTGGGGGTTCACGGGGTCCAATTCCAGGACCACGTCCGCGAGGAACACATATCCCTCGCCGCCCGGGTCGTGGAACCGCACCGGGTTCCCCTGTCCGAAAGAGCCGATCAGGGCGCGCACCTTGTTCGGGTTCCTGAAGGTAAAGGCGGCGTGCGTCGTCAGCCGCTTCACGACCGACAGCGTGTCCGGCAGCGGCGACAGCGCCTGGATCGCAAGCCATTTATCCATGACCAGCTGGTCGTCCTTCCACTTCCGGTAGAAGGATTCGAGCGCGGGCCCGCGCTCCGGGCAGTCAACGCCGGCCAGCGCTGCCAGCGCCGCCACCTCATCGGTCATGTTCGAGGCGTTCTGGAGCTGCTCGACGCAGAGCTTCCGGACGCCGGGCTCGTTCAGCTCCATGAGGTAGGCAAGGCAGATGTTCTTGAGGCTCCTGCGGCCGATGGATGCCTGGTCCGTCCGGTACGGGCCCGTGTCCTGGTTCGTGTAGTAGACGGAGAGGAAGGTCTGCTTCAGCTTTCCGGCGAGCGTCCGCGTCACGAACCGCCGCGCTTCGTAAATGGCGGCCGGATCGATCACGTCCATGAAGTCCGCGAGATAGCTTTCCGGGGGCAGCGAGAGGGCGAAGGCCTGGAAGGACTTGTCCTGCATTTTGCTCTCGAGCAGCTTCCCGAAAGAGTTGATGAAGGCTTCATCGAGCGCAAGCGCCCTCCCCTGCTGATGGTCCTTCACCAGGCCCAGGACGAGCTTCACCGCGAGCTGCTGACCCGCGTCCCACCTGTTGAACTCGTCGCTGTCGTAGGCCATCAGGAAGAGCCGCTCCTCGTCGGTCAGGTCCAGCGCGAGCTTGACGGGCGCGGAAAAGTGACGGAGCAGCGACGGCACCGGCTCCCCGGGAATATCGGAGAACAGGAACGTCTCCGTTTCCTTCCGGAGCTCCAGCACGATGGTCCCGCCGGGACCGGATCGCCTGTCATCCAGACGAAGTGGCAGCTCCCGCCGGTCCCTGCCCAGGAGCCCGAGCGCGACGGGGATGTGCATCGGCTTCTTCACGGGCTGTCCCGGCGTTGGGGGGGTGTGCTGCCGGATCACGAGCTTGTAGGTCCTGGCCTTGGCGTCGTAGGAACGGGAGACCCGGAGCTCGGGTGTTCCCGCCTGGGAATACCACAGCCTGAACTGGGCCAGGTCGGTGGAGTTGGCGTCCTCCATTGCCCGGACGAAATCCTCGATCGTAACGGCCTGTCCGTCGTGACGGGAGAAGTAGAGGTCCGTGCCCTTCCGGAATCCCCCGGGACCGAGGAGCGTGTGGAGCATGCGGATCACTTCCGCGCCCTTGTTGTAGACCGTGAGCGTATAGAAGTTGTTGATCTGCAGGTAGGAGTCCGGACGGACGGGATGGGCCATCGGGCCGGCGTCTTCCCGGAACTGGCTGCTCCGGAGGATGTTGACGTCGCTGATGCGCTTCACGCCGCGCGAGGTCATGTCCTCCATGAACTGCTGGTCGCGGAACACGGTAAATCCTTCCTTGAGCGAGAGCTGGAACCAGTCGCGGCACGTGACCCGGTCTCCCGACCAGTTGTGAAAATATTCGTGCCCGACAACGCCCATGATGCCCTGGAAGTCCCCGTCCGTGGCCGTGTCCGGCCGCGCGAGCACGTACTTTGAATTGAAGACGTTCAGTCCCTTGTTCTCCATGGCGCCCATGTTGAAATCGTCCGTTGCCACGATCATGAAGACATCGAGGTCGTACTCCCTGCCGTAAGTCCTCTCATCCCACTGCATGGCCTGCTTGAGCGATTCCATGGCGTGGCCGCACTTGTCCGTGTTATGGTGCTGGACGAAGATGTGCAGGTCCACCTTCCGTCCCGACTGGGTGGTGAAGGTATCGCTGATGCGCGCGAGGTCGCCGGCGACGAGCGCAAAGAGGTAGGCCGGCTTGGGGAAGGGGTCGTGCCATTTGGCGAAGTGCCGGTTGTTTCCGAGTTCACCCGACCCGATCAGGTTCCCGTTGGACAGCAGCACGGGATATTTCGTCTTGTCAGCGACGATGGTCGTGAAGAATCGCGCCAGCACGTCCGGCCGGTCGAGGTAGTAGGTGATTCTCCGGAACCCCTCCGCCTCGCACTGGGTGATGAAGTTGCCGGACGACAGGTAGAGGCCGGTCAGTTCCGTGTTCGCGGCGGGATTGATCTCGGTCTCGATCTCGAGAACGAACGATTCCGGGACCGGCAGCAGCGTCAGTGTTTCCGCGTCGCGCTTGTAATCCTGTTCGTGCAGGGTCTGTCCGTCGAGCTTCACGGATATGAGCACCAGGTCCCTGCCGTTCAGCACGAGCGGACGGATGCCGTCGCAGCGGTCGTGATTGCAGGACACGGCCAGGGTTGACCGGACCACGGTCCGCGTCTCGTCCAGCTCGAAGGCGAGATTGGTCGTTTCGATGCGGTAATCAGGAGGGCGATAGTCCTTCAGATAAATCGCTTTGGGGGGCTCTTTTCGGGTCTCCTGCATGCAGGTCACCTGTGCAGCAATGTTGGGATGTCGGGATCTCAGGCCAGGCATCGGCTTCGGGGCTCATGGTTCCTGCGGCGATCGCATCCCGGGACAAAAGGAAGCCACGGAATCGACCGCACGATAAGCCGCGCGAAGCAAACTCTCTCCTATTATATCAGAACAGGGTGAGGAGCGAGGGAAAGATGATTCCCTCAACGAGGATCTCGATGGTACGTGCGGTCCGCGTCACGAGCGGTCGGGATCGCCGTCCGCACTCTCCCGCTCAGCGCTGGTCCTCATCGTCACGATGCACCGTCTCCGCGCCAAAGGCGGGCAGGCATACGGAAACATACTCCGCCCCGTCCGGGCCGGGCGTGCTGTACTGCACCCATTCGCCCCTGTGCGTGATGATCGCCTGGCCGGCACGGACATCGAATCTGTCGCTTTGCGTCGCCACGCGCAGCATGCCGGAAAGAACGACCGTGTACTCATCAAATTCGGGTGTCTGCCCCGGCTCGACCCACCCTGCCGGACTTTTCATCCGGGCGATGCTGAGCGCACCGGTCTTGGAGTTCACCCGGCCGATGTATTCCTCGATGATCTTCGGTTTGTTTCCCACGGCCCGGATAACGGCCGGAGAGGTGATGTGCGTAGCCATTGATGATCTCCCGGGAGCGCGGACCCTTTAGACGGCCGGATCCCCATGTCCCCGCGCCGCCGCGGCAACATCGGGCCTATTCGCCCACCAGGCACTTCACGATCTCGCCGACGTACATCCGGTGATAGTCCTTCTGCGGATACATGTCCTGAATGGAGGGATCGAGAAACAGGCCTGGGTCGATGTCCTGGGAATAGATCTTCCTGCAGACAAGGACGAGCCGTGCCTCCTGGAAATAGACCACTCCCGCTTCCTTGACCGGCCTGAGGCCGGATTCCAGGATCTTGTTCCGGTCCCTTCCCGAATGGCTGCCGCAGAAGCTGAGGGCCTTGCGGTGTTTTTCCGGGAAGAAGCACAGGGTGAAGAGTGGCGAGGCTTCGACGAACTCGTACGTATACCGGGTGGGCCGGATGAAGCAGAACGCCGCCTTCCGCTCCCAGAGCACACCCAACCCGCCCCAGCTCGCGGTCATAGAATTGAACTTCTCCGGTGATCCTGCCGTGATCAGCATCCAGTCCCTGCCGATCAGCTTAAACGGGTTGTCCGGGATCAGCTCCGGTCCCATTTCCCTGAACGCCATGTTCCCTCCTGCTTTCACGCTCGAGTCTCAATATTTCCTTGAGTATAGAGAGAAGGTGCCGATCCGTCAAGCCTGGGACAGCTGATCACGATAAAATGACAATCCCGAGCGCGGCGGTGAGTCCCTGCAGCACGCCTTTTTTCAGTTCCTCCGTCGAGACCTCCCGGCCGAGTTCCCGCTTGACGCAGGTCACTCCGTCTCCCGCGCACTCCCCGGGGATGACCTCCGCTTCCAGACCCGGATCGTAGTCCAGGAGGATCGAGCCGTGCTGGAGGAATGCGCCGCTCACCCTTCGCTGGGCGCTGCCGACGATCTTTCGGTCATGCACGACGATCTCATACCACGAAGGAGAGGAAAAACAGGCGGGGCCCTTCGCTTGCTTCCTTACGAGAGAAGCGTGCCTGCCCTCCCGGGAGACCGCCTCGGCGGAAAGCCCCAAGGTCCGGAGCCCGGCAACGAGCCCGGCGGCAATGACCCGGTAGGTCCCCAGCACGCTCGGCGGGAAGAGCGGTTGATCCGAACGGGCGACGATGCTGTAGGTCAGTTCCCGACGGTGCAGCACCGCCCTGCCGCCCGTGATGCGTCGCACGACTTCGAACCCGTGATGCCTGCATGCCTCGGCATTCACGGCCGACTTCCTGTCCTGGAACCTGCCGATCGATACCGCCGGCGGATCCCACGTGTAGAACCGAAGCACCGGCATTGCGTCGCCCGCCTGCGCACGGGCCAGCAGCTCCTCGTCGACGGCCATGTTGTAGGCGCCGGTATTTGCGCCCGTATCGAGCAGTTTCCACGTGGACATAGGAAAGTTTGGAGATCGAAGCACAGGCAAATTCTACCTCCCGCGTCGATGCACATAAGCACCGATCACGTAAACCTGTGACGGTTTTGTTTCACCGGGACGCTCACCCCTGTTCATCCTCACTGTGCCGGCATCCCAGCTCCAAGCTCCGAACTATTTGCTATAGAGCGAGGGTTCGTTGTTGGGTCGGGTCTTGAAGCGCCGGTAGGACCACATGTACTGCTCGGGCATCTCGCGAACCCACTGTTCGATGGCCTGGTTCATGCGGGTGGCATCGGCCACGGGATCGTCGGTCGGGAAGTTTTCGAGGGGAGGGTAGAACCGTACCTCGTAGCCGCAGGCGTTCGGGAGGATGCGCGTGATAAAGGGCACAACCACGGCATTCGTGGCCAGGGCAATGCGGCTTAGCGCCGTGACGGTCGCCGCAGGGATGCCGAAGAACGGGACGAAGACACTGGCGCGATCTCCCATGTCCTGGTCGGGCAGATAGTAAAATGGCCTTCCCTCACGGAGACACCGGATGATCGGCTTCAGGCCAGCGTTCCGTTCGATGATGACGGACCCGAACCGAGCTCGCCGCTGGAACAGGTATTCCAGGAGCGGGTCCCTCGCTTTGCGGTACATGCTGACGTACTTCCGGGAGCGTTCTGACGCGAGACGCGCGCCGCCCATATCAAGCCCGATAAAATGCGGGGCGAGCATGATAACGTTCCCGCGGCCCACAGCATCCTCGAGGTAGTGACGGTCGCGGACCGCGATGAACCGCTTGAGCCTCCACGGCGGGGCAAACCAGGCCACGCCGAGACTGAGCGTGGCGAACCCGCTCAGGCGGAAATGCTGCTTCATCAGCCTCCGGCGTTCAGCCGGGCTCTTCTCCGGGAAGCACAATTCGAGGTTCCGCTCGGCATAGCGGCGGTTGGACGATGGGATCCATGAGATGACCGTGCCCAGGCCGCTGCCCAGGAACCGCAGTATGCGCCGCGGCGTCCAGGCGAGCAGGACCATGAGCGCCAGCACCGGCCAGGCGTACCAGTAACGGGGATTCAGAAAGGTCTTGAGAGAAACGGAACCCATGATTGTTTAGGCGATTCTCCACACAGGACGCGCAGTTCACCGAGGTGAACAAGCAATTCAGATACTTGCCTGCAAAGCATTATAGAACAACTCCCCCGGTTCATTCAAACACAATTTGGAGATCTCCCTGGTGTGCGCTGTGCGCCCGCCTCTCCGAACCGCCGCGTGCCATGCCGGGATTTGTCGCAAAAAAAGCCTGAGAATCATCAGACTCTCAGGCTTGGGATTTCTGATCCGCTCACGGCGGATTCCCTAGATGCCTCAACCGCCGCCCCAGGAATGGCCGCCGGTGCCGCAGCTGGAATGCCCGCTACCGGGCGACGCGAACTTGGAGACCCTCTTCTGTGCCTTTTTCTCGCTGCAGTAGGGGCACACCGTATCCTCGGCCTTCGCCGTCACCGACTGGAGGAGCACGAAATCCTTCCCGCACTGTTCACAGGTATACTCATAGAATGGCATGACAAACTCCTTTGCAAAAAAGATCGATCTAGCCGTCGCAGCGCTCCCGCGCCCCAAAAGCGTGGAGTATAATACTCATCGGGCAGAACCCTGTCAAGGCAAAAATCGTGAGCATAAAGCCCACAAAGCCCGAAAAATAGAACCACTTGCTGCTCGCGGAGAAGCCGAGGATCACGCTCCCGAGCACGAGGATGCCGGCGACAAGCCGGATCAGCCTTTCCAGGTACCATGTCTTGGTGTCTGCGATGTACATCAAAACCTCCTCCCGATCGGGGGAGTCGCGGGTTGACAGGGACATACCTCGTCCACACGTCATTACCCGGGCTCCGGAACCATGATCATTCTATTTGCAGGCGAACGGGGCCTTCCGGTCCTTGGCCGCGAACCGCGTATAGTGGGGCGACGTAAAGATGTCCATGAGCATGTGCCTGCTCACCACGCCCACATATTTATTGTCCTTCACCACCGTGACCACGGAGCAGCAGCTCTTCAGGAGCAGATTGATGAGCTCCTTCGTCGGGGTGTCCGCATCGGTGATGATCGGTGCAGGTACCATAATCGTCGACGCCGCGATCTGCTCCAGGTCCCGCTCCTCACGTATCGCGTCCAGAATCGCGTTCTCCGACACAACTCCCAGGATTTCCCGGTTGTTGTCCACGACCGGCATTGCGGCAAGTCCCGATGAAATGATCTTCATCGCCACCTCCCGCGCTGTTGTGTCTGGCCCCACATGAATTTTTTCCCGCATGACATGCCACGCACTGATCCCCATTTTTCATTCCTCCCTCTCTGTTTTCGGTTCTGTTTTCGGTCCGCCGATCTGCATCCTGCGGCCGTTCTCCCTTTTTAATTGCCTTCGTCAGGCCCTGCTGCGCCCCCGGAGCGTCCCTTTCAGGACCTTCTCTCTAGAGCCGTTCCCACTGGTTCGTATCCGGGTTAAACGCTTCGCTGAACGCCGTAACTTCTTCCTTCAGGCCCACCGCATACCCCTCGTTCAGCCCGAAGTTCATCAGCATCTTGACGGCGCGGAGCGAACTCAGGCTGTTGCCGCCGATCCTGAGCGCAAGCCGGTACGCTTCCGCGTCGAGCTGGTCCGGCGGAACTACCTTGTTGACGAGCCCTATCCGGAGCGCCTCATCCGCGTCCACGGTCCGGCCCGTGAAGAGCAGCTCCTTGGCCCGCCGATGTCTACAGTCTCGCTCGGCGGCATAACTGAAGGACGCCACGACAAGAGTCAACAGCATCAGCAGGAGCACCAGGGCCGTTGTGATGACCAACCGGCATGTTCTCAAGTTCAAACCCTCGACATTGATGCAAGTCCAGCTCTGTTCCATAGCATGATCCCGCCTTCAAGATTTTTTACTCGATATCCCAGCCGGGCAAGGAATGAACAGGCATAGGCGCTCCGGTTGCCAACCCGGCAATACACCACGATCTCCTTGTCCCGAGGTAATTCCCGTACACGATGTTCCAACTCCTGGAGGGGGATCAGGGTGGAATTTTCTATAGCATCTCCTGTGTACTCCCGGGGCGTTCGCACGTCGAGCAGGAGAAAATCCTTCCCCCTTTGAACCATATCATGAAGTTCTCCAGGTCCGATATTTTGGCATTTATATGAGTTAAAGAACATGGAAGCCTCCTCAGCCGTAAAAAAGCTGGAACAACGGACACTGCCAGGGGGACATCCGGGGAGGAGAGGGGATGGCAGTGTCCATTGTTCGCGCTCCCTATCCTTATTACAATTCGCATGCCATTTATAAGCATGCTGATTTTCCGTGTTTTCAGACGGATAGTCGGCATGTCGGAAGGGGAAAAAGGTAAGTTTTGTCGAGCGAGATCGCGTGCTAATCCTTTAAAAGCTCGATTCTAGGCGCTCTCTGCAGCCTTAATACTGTTCGACAATTTTGTCTACCAGCATCTCGGATGCGACAGTATTGTTGACATCCGTGACAGCCCTATGTTATTGTTGAATTCATGACGGGACAAGAGGAGGAGATGATGAGAAAAACCTTGGTCTTGGTCGTAATCTGCCTGCTTCTTTCGGCAATCACTGCAGTTGCAAGCGCTGAAGAGGAGCTCTTCGATACTAAGGCCGCGGCCGTTCACCTCGAGAAGGGCCTCGCTCAACTCAGGGCTAAAAACCTCGATGCCGCCATCGAAGAACTCGAGGAATCCGTATCGATCGATCCCGATGCAGAGGCTTATTATTATCTCGGGTATGCTTACTACCTGAAGGGTCGCTCCGGAGACGCAGCGAGCAGAAAGAAGTCTATCGATAATTTTGACAAGGCCTATGAGCTTGACCCCAACTTCTCGCCGAATCGACACAAGCCCGCGGAGATCCCCGGGTCTCGGGTTGAGCAGAAGGCGTCCGATTCCCCGACTCCCGAAAAGAACATGAGCGGGACAGCGCAACCTCCAGAGGGGAAGAAAGCCACGCAAGCAGGCCAATAACCGCCTCATGAGTTTTTCATCCCGCGCGGGAAGTCTTGTCTGCGCCTTCCCCCCTACCGCACGCCATTCAAGTAGCTTTTCCTCAGCCGTTCGGGGAACCGTTCGATAGCGTACCTCAGCATGGTCCTCGGCATGTGCCGGTAGTGGCGCATGAGAAATTCCTCTTCAACGCGGCGATCACGTTTGCCGATCTCCCGGAGCATCCAGCCAACAGCCTTGTGGATCAGATCGTGCTTGTCGGTGAGCAATATCCGCGAGATCATGAGCGCGTCGTTGAAATCGTTCTGACGGATAAATGCGAGCGTTGAGAGAATCGAAATGCGCCGCTTCCAGAGGTCGCGTGAATTCGCCAGACTGTGGAGCGGCTTTCTGCTCCTGCCTACAAGCCAGGCTCCGACGATGTTCGGCGCCGATATATCAACGAGATCCCAGTTATTGATAAAGCGGGTGTTCCCGAGATAGAGGCCGAATATCTTCCTCTTCAAGGACTCGTCGCCCTCGTCAAAAACCTGCGTGAGCATGAGGAGCGCGAGCAGACGTTCTTCATGATGCTGCGATGAAAGCAGCTTCAGCACATCATTGAGCGGTGTGTTGCAAAATTCCTTTGCCACCTTTCGGATGTCCGGGACTGCGACGCCGAGAAAGAGGTCTCCTTCTCCGTACTCGCCGGGACCGGTCTTGAAGAACCCCCGGAGAACCTTTGCCTTTTCCCTGCTCGCAAATTGACGCAATCTCTTCTGGATTTTCTCGATTGCCATGACCGGCCTCTTTTTTTGTTTCCGCGCTATCTTGGGCCTGAGGTTTCGCGACAATTCCAACCCGACCTATCGGTGCATGAAAGGATAAGAGAGTTGGCAGGTTACATCACAATCATTTGTCCGCTAAAGGCGGGAAACCATCCCTTACATAACGAAGGCGCAGGACGGATCGTCCAGCGCCGAAGGTTGGTTCTCGTATTCCGCAGTTATTTCTGTAAGACCTCTGCGAAGAACTTCGTCAGATCCGCCCAGGACTCCTTGTCGGCCTTTTCATTGTATGCCATCATGGGAAGATTGAACTTTTTCCCCAGCTCGGTCGCATCAGGGTTTGTGAAGCTGTGGACCGCGCCGGGATAATTAATGAACTTGAAGTCCACTTTAGCGTCGGTCATTTCCTTCTTGAAGGCGTCGATCGCCTGTTGGGGAGTGAACTTGTCGTCTGCGCCGTTGTAGACCCGGATCTTGGCCTTTACCACACCTGCCGCAGCCGGCTTGACAGCGGCCAGGCTGCCGTGGAAACTGGCCACGGCTTTAAGATCTGCGCCCTGACGCGCCATGTTCAGGACAACACCGCCGCCGAAGCAGTAGCCGATCGCCGCCATCCGGTCAGGATCCACGGTGGGCTGCTTCTTCAAGAAGTCCATGGCAGCTTCAAACCGCGCCTTTCCCGTGTCGAGAAAATGGTGCATGACCTCTGACGAGAACTTGCCCGCCTCATCGGGATGCATTGCCTGCTTGCCGTCGCCGTACATGTCGACCGCAAGGGCGGAGTAGCCCATCTCGGCAAGCATCCGCGCCCGCATGCGCGCATATTCATTGTGTCCCCACCACTCGTGCACTACCAGGACTCCCGGCCGCTTGCCCTGCCTGTTCGCATCATAGGCGAGATACCCCTTCATGGTCACGCCGCCAGCCGTGTACTCCACAGCCTTCCCCTCGATCTTCGGGGCGGCAATGGCTGATCCTGCCGCAAGCGCTGCTATAATAATAGTGGCGATCAATCCGACGATGTTCTTCTTCATAGTATTCTCCTTCTCGGGATGAACTATCGCCCTGGAGACAGGGACGAGGAGTGCTACGCATGCGGGACACTGGTTTAAAATGTGATTAGGATTAACATGACTATTTTAGCAGAAATCATCTTAATAAGTACGGCTCAACGGCTCCTCTCCTTCACCGTGCGTTCCACCTCGCGTTTCGATTCCTTTTCCTTGATCGTCTCGCGCTTATCAAATGCTTTTTTGCCCTTCGCGAGGCCGATGAGGACTTTCGCCTTCCCGCGGACGAAATAGACCTTGAGCGGAATGAGTGTGTAACCCTTTTGGGCAATCTTTCCGGTCAATTTTCGAATTTCCTCTTTATGAAGGAGCAGTTTTCGCGTCCGAAGCGGTTCGTGGTTCATGATGTTGCCGTAGGGATAAGGGCCTATATTCGCATTAAACAGGAACAGCTCATTGTTCTTGACGATAGCGTAGCTGTCCGTCAGGTTGGCGAGGCCGAGACGTAAGGATTTTACCTCGGTCCCCTGGAGTGCAAGCCCGGCTTCATAGGTCTCTTCGACGAAATAATCGTGGAAAGCTTTGCGGTTTGTCGTTACCGGAGTATCGTTTTTCTTTTCAGCCATACCGTCTTGTTCTTTTTTCCGCATTCAGATGAGCAATGGAGCAATGATACACATACCCGATTCAAACTGCAAGTCGTATGCTGCTCAAGCTCAGCCGATTATGAGCGACTCCTCAGGATTCTTGTGGAAAAATAAAAAAAGCCCATCATCGAATGGATGATGGGCTTAAAAATATCCCGGCGACGTCCTACTTTCCCATGACCTCTCGGTCATAGTATCATCGGCCCTGGAGGACTTTACTTCCGTGTTCGGGATGGGAACGGGTGTGACCCCTCCGGTATAGCCACCGAGAAACCTATGAACATGTTTGACACTGAATAAGCAAGGTGCACAGAAAAGCTGAATCTGTCAGAAGCAGAAAATTAGTGGTTAAGCCGCACGACCTATTAGTACTGGTTAGCTTAGGATGTTACCACCCTTACACGCCCAGCCTATCAACCCGGTAGTCTACCGGGGGTCTTTAGGGGCCTTGCGGCCCGGGAGATCTCGTCTTGAGGTGGGTTTCCCGCTTAGATGCT
>DATIZR010000049.1 GCA_035516965.1 Nitrospirota bacterium | reverse complement strand
ACTGGTAATTTCGCACACCAAATCTCGTTTTCCCGAGTCTGGTCTAAGTTAACAACAAAATTGAAAATGATTTCATCTTTATAAGAGTTAGAAGTGCATACCGAATCGAATTGCATTAACTTCTCCGGGGGCTCGACCTTTTGGGTCACCAAAAATGTTGCACATCCTGATAGTAGCATCTGCAAAGCTAAGAGTGCGATAGACATCAAATATGTACGGAAAAAAGGCATTTATTTCACACCTCGAAAGTTGTTTAGCAAACGCAAGTTTTTTTGACAACTATATGTCAGTACTAATCTTCTGTCAACGATGTTGAAAGAGTATGTCAAGCCAAAGTAGAAATGTCCTATTCTAAGCAAAGTAAAAATGTCCGCTTTTAGGAGGCAACGGGAAGTTGTACCGATGCTCTTCTGAGTCTTTTCCATGGGTGATCAGCCGGTTGATACTTCCTGTCAATTAATAGCGGCTTTTCTAGCTTCTCTTTAGCTGCTCGTTTCTTAACCTCCCGGTATCTTAAATCCAGGCCTCGGTGACTTATGTGTAGAGATCCATCCATGCGTTCTTCGACAGCGACCTTTTGGGCTTTTACGGCGTCTTTGATTTGGTAGAGTTTGCCGTTGTAGGCGATGGTGAAATCATTCCGCAGCGTACGCTCCTCGCGAATGCAGAAAATCTTGTCGAGTTCTCTCATGGACAGCGCGAGTCGGTGTAAATCGACTTCCGAAACGGGCTTTACCTTGAATCTCGTGTTGTGCGTTGGCAGATATTTTATCAGGAATTCATTTGCCCGCTCAACGCTGTTAACCCCGGCAAGCCTCATCTCTTTAACCAGACGATCCTGAAGCGTTCGAAAACTTCTTTCTACTCTGCCTTTTGCTTGGGGTGAATTAGCATGGTGGACCGTTACCACGAGCTCTGCTAGACTCCTCTCAAACTGGCTCATGGGTTTTTTATCTTCCAACTCATCCTCGATGCTCGGCTTGGCCGGGGATTTATACGTTGAGTGTTTGTCCAAATAGACGCTCTGGGGAATGCCGTAGCGCTTGATATACCGCTTGAAGCTGTCCATGGCTGGCATCGTCCCTTCATAGTCATAGAAACGACCAGACACCGTTCCTGTGGCATCATCAATATATCCCATTAGTACACACTCAGGACCCCGGCCTTCGAACCAGTCATGATGGGAACCATCCATCTGGACCATCTCACCGAAATGATGCTTTCTCTCGCGCCATTGCCGATGCTTTCTACCCTTGCGCTTCTCATAAGGGATGTTTTCCTTATTCAGCCATAGACGAAGAGTCTCCTTGCTTACTTTGATTGCATGAACGTCAAGAAGCTTCTCGCTGGCAAAGGTAGGGCCGAAATCATTGTACTTCTCCCGATACAGCGTAAGTGCTTTCTCTTTGATCTTCTTGGGGACACGACGATTCGAGCTCTTGCCGCGGGATCGATGGCTGATGCTATCGTCTCCTTCTTCTCGTACCCGTTTGAGCATCCGCCGAAGCTGCCTGCTGCTCAGACCAACAAGCTCCGCAGCCTTGGCCTGGGTGATCCTCTTATCCAATGCCTGGTGGATAACGTGCAGCCTTTTTGACTCTCTCCGGCTCATAGTAATCATGTCCTTTTTCGTCACACTCCCCTCCAATTGCATCGGGGCATTGTAACTTAAAATAGGACATTTCTACTTTGCCAGAATAGGACATTATCATTTTGCTGTTACATAGAATTGAAACTTCGTATAATGGGACCATGAACGAGCCGGAGGAGACAAGAGTCGAGCGGGCGTCCGCTGCGGGAGCCGATGAAGTCCGGCTGTATATCCACGATCCGTCTCCCCGGGTGGTCAGGTCTCTCCTCCAGGGCAGAAATGTGACCGAGGAGGATGTCCTGATCGTGGCGGGCAGAAAGAACCTTCCTTCCGATGTCCTGGAAATGATCGCAAAGGACAGGCGCTGGTCCGAGAGTTATCCCGTCAAGCTTGCCCTTGCCAGGAACCCCCGGTCGCCGCTCACGGTGTCCCTTTCGATCGCGCGTTTTCTCCGCGTCTTCGACCTCGAGGAATTAACGCGCAGCCCCCACGTCCCCTCCGTGTTCCGGCACAAGGTCGAGAGCATGCTCACCGAGCGCATCCCGACCATGCCGCTGGGAAACAAGAAGACGCTCGCCAAGAAGGCAGCAGGCGCGGTCCTGCTCAAACTGCTCCAGGAGCGGATCCCGGAGGTGGTCCGGCTCTGCCTCAATAATCCGCACCTCGTCGAGGCCCACCTGTTCAAGGTCATCGCCCGTGTGGATACCGTACCGGAAACGATCCTCCTGATCTCACAGCACTCGGTCTGGTCGCGCCGCCCGCTCATCCGCTACTCGCTGGTCCGGAATACCCATACACCCCTGTCGACATCGATCCGTTTTTTGAAGGACATGAAGCTTGTGGATCTCCGCGAGCTCTACGCGGATCCGTCCCTTCCGGTCACCATCAAACCCTTCGTGTATCGTGAGTTGTTGGAGCGCGGCAGCGATCCCGCAAGCGCTGGACAGGATCAGTTCTATGAGATCGGTGACGAAGAGGTTCTTGACCTGGACCCTGACAAGGTCGCAGCGGAGCTTGAACCCGGGGAAGACGATCGAGCAAAGGAAGATGACACCGGGGAAAAGAGGGATGAGTCCCCGGGCTGAACGGGATGCCTATCTCACGATCTTGAGAGCCCATCCCCTGCCGACAGTGATGGCGCCCTGGGGACAGAACTCCTGGCAGCAGAAGCAGCGGATGCAGTCTCGGTAGCGGATCTCGAGCTGTTTTCCCGCGTCACTGATCGCTCCCTGAGGGCAGTGTCCCTGGCAGATCCCGCACCGGATGCAGGCCCCGTGATCGATGACCGGCCGTGTGGTCAGGGCGTCCTTGAGAAGCCCGCGGGCCCATTCGGGCAGGCGCCATTCGAGATGTTCCCGGGGCGGGAGCCGAAAGCCCCTGACCGAAACCGCGCCAAGAGACTCCCCGGAAACCGCGATTCTGTGGAGATGCGTCTCTCCGATTCCGGCCTCGGCCGCAGCCCTGATGACATACAGCAGCGCGGGGTCCGCGCCGAGGAGAGCCCCCGAGACCACATCCACGGCAACGGGGTCCGCTCCGGCCAGTACGAGCCCGATCGTCCGGGGGTCGCCGCTCCCGGGTCCGTTCCCTTCCATGCCCACGACCGCATCCATCACGGTCAGACGAGGCTTGATCAGTGCGCACAGTTCGACCAGCATCCGCGCAAAGGCCTCGCGGTTTACGCCGGCGTTGAAATGCCACTGGACCTTGCGTCTTCCCGGGATGCAGCCGAACAGGTTCTTGACCGCGCCGGTGATCGTCATCATGCCGTGGGTCTTGAGCTTGGGAACGTTGATGACGGCATCGGCGTCATGGACCGCACGGGCTATCTCAAAATGATGGAACTGGCCGCGGTTCTTGATCTTGACCGCCTGCTCAAAGTCCGCCAGATCCGCTCCTTCCTCCTCGATGACCTCAAGGATGCCCGACTTCTCGCAGACCCGGCGGAGTTCGCCAAACCCCGGACTGTCGCCCACCACGGCCTCGGCGCCCGCCTCATGAACAAGGCGAATGACGGCGCGAAGGATCTCGGGGTGCGTTACCACGGCCCTGTCCGGCGGGCTCGCCTTCAGGAGATTGGGCTTGATAAGCACGCGTTCGCCGGGCCTGATGAATGCCGCAATCCCGCCGAGCAGGACCACGGACCGGCGAACTGCGTCCTGGATTCGATCGCGATCGTAGTCAGAACAGCGGGATATGGAAACAAGGGAAGATATTGTGCCACTCCTTTGGCTGGAGCATGCTTACGCCTTACGCCTTACGGCATTTTGAAGCACCTCGACCATCTGCTGGTGGATCCTGCCGTTGCTCGCGAGGATCTCGCCTGCATCGAGGGAAACCGGATTTCCCGCAAGGTCCGACACAACCCCGCCGGCCTCGCGCACGATCAGGCTGCCGGCTGCCACGTCCCAGGGCTTCAGTTTGAGCTCCCAGAACCCGTCGAACCGGCCGGCAGCCACGGAGCACAGGTCAAGAGCCGCAGACCCATCCCGGCGGACCTCCTGGGAGGCCATGAGCAGATCATGAAAGAAGTCCATGTTGTTCCTGTCGCTCACGGTTCGATCGTAGGGGAAACCCGTCGACAGAAGACTCCGGATCAGGGTGTCAACGGAAGAGACGCGCACCTTCCTGTCATTCAGATAAGCACCTGAACCCTTTTGGGCGGAAAAGAGCTCGTCCCTCATCGGGTCGAAAACAACGGCCACGATGACCTCGTTCTGGTGTTCGAGCGCGATGGAGACAGAGAAGCAGGGATAACCATGGGCGTAGTTCGTGGTCCCGTCCAGGGGATCGATGATCCAGCGAAATTCCGACCCGCCCCGCAGGTCCGTTTCCTCCTCCGCTATCACGCCATGCTCCGGAAAGGCGGCGCTGATCGTTCCGACGATCGCCCGCTCGGACCGCATGTCCATCTCTGTCATAAGGTTGATATCGCCCTTATACGTTATCTCCCGGGCACCGCCGAGGTTCTCCCGCAAAATGGAGCCCGCTGTCCGCGCGGCCTGGCACGCAACGCTCATGAAATCGGTCATCAATCCTCCGGTAAACGATGCGCGATAGTACCACATTCAGGGACGGGAACAAAAACAAAAAGGGTAAGGTTTGTTCAACCTTACCCTCCTGCAGAATGAGTCCAGGATCAGTATTTCCGATGGAACGGAAAAGAAGCGAACCGGTGCGCTGCGGTTACTGCACGATTCTTTCCATTTCCACACCGAGATAGTCTGCCAGAAGCTTTACCGTCCTGGGCTTCATGGTCACACCCTTCAAGGTTCGCGATACCGTCACCTTATGCATGCCGAGCCTGTCAGCGATTTCGGTGTAGCTGAGACCCCTCTCCAAACGCTTTTTCTCCAAGACATCAATCTTGTACATAGCTCAACCTCCACTCATAAGGTTTCAACCTTTTGAAACTATTGAAGGTACCAAAACCCGTTAATATGTTAACAAAATTACTATAGCACAAATCTTTGCATTTTTAAACAACCAATATAAAAATATTTTGCAACTTTTTGTTGACAAACTGTTCAAAGCCATGTATAAATGAAATATGACACTAGCCGAAAAACTCCAAAAAATGCGCATCAAGAACAAGCTGTCCATGAGCGAAGTGGCGAGGATGTCGGAAAAAGCCGTGGATAGGCGGGGAAGGATCACGCAGGGCTATATCTCCCGCCTGGAATCCGGCAAAGAGACGAATCCGAGCCTCATGAAGCTCATGACGCTCTGCCGGATCTACAAGATCCGGCCGAACGAGCTCTTCCTGAGCGGCACGAAAAAAACCCGCAAATCCCGATAGGCAGCAGGGCTGGCTATTGGGCCGTCCACCGGTGGGGGATATGGCAGGTCTTGCATGACCTGTTCCCGCGATGGGCAGCGGGATTATGCGCCTCGAGAACTTCCCGTGTATGACAGCGGTAGCAATCTTCGTCCGTGGGCTTGATGCGCGCGTGCGGCTTATGGCACTCGTAGCAGTTCAGGCGCGCCATGGGAACCTTGTCAGGGAACGATGTCTTTGACGATTTCCGGTGGCAGCTCAGGCATCGCTCGCGGTCCGGGATGAACGCTTCCTGTTTCTTTGGCGAGAACGCATGGCACCGGAGGCAGGAAATGTCCTCCATCCCCACTCCGTGGATCTTCCAATCCTTGTGGCAGCGCAGACAGGCGTCACGGTCAGGCCTGAATGCATGCACCTTCCTGCTGTGACAATCCTTGCAGGTCAGCTTTTCCGTGAATACGTGCCGCGCGTGGCCCGTTGATTTATTCACGCTCACCGATCCCTGCGAGGCATCATCCCAGTGACACCTCGTGCAGGCCTTCCAGGGTGTTTCGTTCCCATGCGGCTCGGGCGTCTTGCGGTCCGTCGTAAAGATGAATTTGACCAGCAGCCGGTTCTGCTCGATCATGCCAAGCTGGTGGCAGTCCTGGCAGACGATGTTCCGGTGGCCCGAGAGCTTCCACGCCGTATAGGCCTCTTCCATCAAGTGGCAGCTGTTGCAGAACTCGGGGTTCTTCTGGATGTAATTGTAGTACCGGACGGCCAGTATGATCCCCAGCACCGAGATGACGAGCAGGAGGGAGATCAGGACCGTCTTGTCCCTGGGGCTGAGTCCCCGCTCAAGCCTGTCGAACAGTTTTGAAATGAGCTTGTACATAGAATAGTGCACAAAGGCCAGAAGCCGGACGCCAGACCGTTTTTCATCGGTCCTTTGTCCTCCGGGTTCCTGTTTTCTTTACTTTATCAGCATCTCCGCGATCTGGACCGCGTTCAACGCGGCGCCCTTCCTCAGGTTGTCCGACACGATCCAGAGATTGAGCCCGTTCGGGACCGATTCGTCCTCCCGGATCCTGCCCACGTAAGTCTCGTCCTTTCCCGCAACGTCGATCGCGAGCGGATAGAGGTTCCTCCCCGGATCATCGTACACGAGCATGCCGGGAGCCGCAGACAGCAGAGCGCGTGCCTCGTTGGCAGTTATCTTCTTCTCCGTCTCGACGTTAACGGACTCCGAGTGGCATCGAAACACGGGCACGCGGACCGTCGTGGCCGTCACGCGAAGGGAATCGGCTTCCAGGATCTTCCGCGTTTCGTTAACCAGCTTCATCTCTTCCTTTGTATAGCCGTTGTCCAGGAAGGAATCAATATGGGGAAGGCAGTTGAACGCGATCTGATAGGGATACACTTTCGTCTCCACGTCCCGGAAATTCAAGAGCGCCACGGTCTGCTGGGCGAGCTCATCCATGGCCTTCTTGCCCGTGCCGGACACGGACTGGAAGGTGGTTACGACAACCCGCCTGATCGTAGCAGCATCATGGATCGGCTTGAGCGCCATGACCATGGCAATCGTGGAGCAGTTGGGGTTGGCGATGATGCCGGCGTGCTTCCCGAGGGCATGTGCGTTCACTTCCGGAACGACGAGCGGGACCCCGGGGTCCATGCGGAAGGCGCTCGAGTTGTCCACGACGACAGCCCCCGACCGCACCGCGGCAGGAACGAATTCGACGCTGCGATCCGAACCCGCTGAGAAGAGCGCGATGTCAACACCCTCAAAGGAATCCTTCGCGAGCTGCTTGACCGTCCGGGACTTGCCGCCGAACTCCACCCGATCGCCGGCGGATTGTTCCGACGCGAGCAGCACGACGTCGGCGACCGGGAAATGACGCTCCTCCAGAATCTCGAGCATCTCCCTGCCGACGACACCGGTAGCACCCGCGATGGCGACGACGTATTTACTCTTTTTTTTAAGCATTTTTCGAAAAAGCAAGCCTTCTTAACCACGAAGGTCACGAAGAGAACGAAGGAAAGATTCAAGCCTCAGAAAAACTCTGACCTTCCTTTAAGAAATTCTTCGTGTACTTCGTGGTTAACGTCTTATGCTTTATTTCTCCACCACGATCCGGAGCATTCTCCTGAGCGGTTCGGCAGCACCCCAGAGGAGCTGGTCGCCGCAGGTGAACGCGTTCAGGAACGTGGGACCCATGTTCATCTTCCGGAGCCTGCCCACGGGCACCGTGAGCGTGCCCGTGGCCGCCGCCGGCGTCAGCTCCCGCATCGTGATCTCGCGCACGTTCGGCACGACCTTCACCCACTTGTTGTGCTTCGCGATTATGTCCGTGATCTCGTCGAGCGGCACATCCTTCTTCATCTTGATCGTAAGCGCCTGGCTGTGGCAGCGCATGGCGCCGATGCGCACGCAGGTGCCGTCGATCGGAATCGGGTTCTTCTCGCGGCCCAGGATCTTGTTCGTCTCGGCCTGGCCCTTCCACTCTTCCCTGCTCTGACCGTTGTCGAGCTGCTTGTCGATCCAGGGGATGAGCGAGCAGGCGAGCGGAGCGCCGAAGAATTCCTTGGGATAGGCGTCGGAACGGACATGGTCGGCGACGGTGCGGTCGATCTCCAGGATCGCGCCGGAGGGGTCATCCAGGAGTCCCTTGACCGATCCGTGGGCTGAACCCATCTGCTTCAGCAGCTCACGCATGTTGTTCGCGCCCGCGCCCGAGGCGGCCTGGTACGTCATCGCGCTCATCCATTCCACGAGATCGCGCTCGTAGATGCCGCCCAGCGCCATCAGCATGAGCGAGACCGTGCAGTTGCCGCCGATGTAGTTCTTGACGCCCCGGGCAAGACCGTTCCTGATCACATTGATATTGACCGGATCGAGGATGATGATCGAGTCGTTCGTCATGCGGAGCGTTGATGCCGCGTCGATCCAGTAACCATTCCAGCCTGCCTCGCGCAGCTTTGGATAGATCTCGCTCGTATACTCGCCGCCTTGGCAGGAGATTATGGCATCCATGGCCTTCAGCTCGTTGACATTCTTCGCGTCCTTGAGCGGGGCAACATCCTTCCCGATATCCGGCCCCTTCCCACCCACGTTCGACGTGGTGAAGAACACCGGGTCAACGTGGTCGAAGTCCCTCTCTTCCTTCATGCGGCCCATGAGCACCGAGCCCACCATGCCGCGCCAGCCGATAAAACCTGTTCGCATCATTGCAACGCTCCTCGTAAGATTCAAGTTCCCGACAGCATCATTCCATCGATCGCAATCTCCGGGAAACAAAAAGCCACAGAGCTGCGGAGAAGATCGCTATTCCTGCTGCAATAAAACCAAGCCATCCTTCACCTTTCAGCCAGGACAACAAGGATACGAGTGCCGACAACAAATAGCCTGCTGCTATCAACTGTATTTCTCTAGCAGATAGTACAGATTGGCACTTTGGGCTGGACTTACTCCTGATGCGAAGCAGTATGCCGCGGGCCCCTTGCGTATAGAATAGTGCCGCAACCGCAACGGTCAGCCACGAGAGCATCTTTACCAGGAAACTGTAAAGCAGAAGGCCCGAAGCAACCGTGATGAACAACAGAGGAATATACATAGGGAATCCTGTACCCCTTTATAACATCCCCGCCACCATGTCCCCCACCTCGGTCGTGGACATGCCCATCTTCCCGGCTGCCTGGCTTTTCATTTTCTTCATGGTCGCGATCATGGCCGATTCAATGGCCTGGGAGGATTTTGGTTCTCCCAGCGAATCGAGCATCATCATGGCCGCACCGATCGCCGCCATGGGATTGATCACGTTCTGGCCCGCATACTTCGGTGCACTGCCGCCCATGGGCTCGAACATGGACACGCCTTCGGGATTGATGTTCCCGCCCGACGCCACGCCCAGTCCGCCCTGGATCATGGCACCGAGGTCGGTGATGATATCGCCGAAGAGATTTTCCGTGACCGCCACATCGAACCACTCGGGATTCTTCACGAACCACATGTTCGCGGCATCAACGTGGTTGTAGTCGCGCTTGAGCTCCGGATATTGCTTCCCGCCCATCTCTTCGAACGCACGGTACCACAGGTCCCCGCAATGGGTCAGCACATTGCGCTTGTGGATCAGGGTGATCGGTTTTGCGGCGTATTTCGCGTTCAGTGCATTCCGCTTCCTCTTGAGCTCGAAGGCATACTTGAGGCACCGGTCCACGGTGCGGCGGTCATACACCATGAGCTGCGTCGCGATCTCCTCGGTCGTGCCCACGCGGGTGGCGCCCCCATGGCCCGTGTAGATGCCGCCGGTGTTCTCGCGGATGACCACGAAATCGATGTGTTCGGGCCCCTTGTCCTTGAGCGGCGTCTCGACATTGGGATAGAGCTTCACCGGACGAAGATTGATGTACTGGTCAAGGGCAAAGCGTATCTTGAGCAGAATGCCGGTCTCGAGGATGCCCGGCTTCACCTCCGGATGGCCTATCGCGCCGAGGAACATGGCATCGAACTTCCTGAATTCGCCGATTGCGCTGTCCGGCAGCGTCTCGCCGGTCTTGAGATACCGCAAACCGCCGAAATCGAATTCGGTGAACTCGAGCTTGAACCCGCCCTTTGCGGCAGCGGCCTTCAGGACCTTCATGGCTTCTTTCACCACCTCGGGCCCGGTCCCGTCACCGGGGATCGTTGCGATCTTGTAGGTCTTGGACATCTGTTATGGCTCCTGAAAGAGAATTAAAGACCGGTCACTTGCAAAGATGCAGTGGTCTAGATCTCATTGTTCACTTCGCGTTCTTTGCGTCTTTGCGAGAAATGAAGTATTGCTTTTTTCCCGCGCTGCAATTGTTCGTCCGCATCTCGTTGCACCCCTCGTCTCCGGAGAGAAAACCGAGACCGCAGCCGTCATGCCGTACGGGTTCGTCCGATTGCAGTTTCATGGGGTCGAGGTTCTTGCTGAAGTACACGCAGGGGTTGCAGAGAGAAGTGCCGGCAGGATGCTCTTCCTTGGGTTGGAGCGCTCTCATCAGCTTGAAGCAGGCTGTCAACGCAGGCCCGCCTTCTTCCTGGTGTATGCCATGAGCCCGCCGGCCGCGATCAGTTCCTGCATGAAGGCCGGCACCGGAGCAACCTTGAAGGTCTTGCTCGACGACAGGTTCCGGATCACGCCGGCGTCGGCGTCCACTTCGATCTGGTCGCCTTCCTTGATCCCGTCGACAGCCTCCGAGCTCTCGAAGATCGGCAGTCCCATGTTGAAGCAGTTCCGGTAGAATATCCGCGCGAAGCTCTTGGCAACGACGCAGGAGATGCCTGCCGCTTTGATTGCGATGGGAGCGTGCTCGCGGGACGAGCCGCAGCCGAAGTTCTTGTCCGCGATCATGATGTCGCCGGGCTTCATCTTCTGCATGAAGTCCGGGTTCGTCGAGTCCTCCATGCAGTGCTTGGCCAGTTCCTGGGGATCGGATGTGCTCAGATAGCGGGCCGGGATGATCGCATCCGTGTCCACATCGGCCCCGAATTTCCATGCATTGCCTTTGAATTTCATTGAAAACCTCTTTCACCACAGGGATCACGGAGAAAAACACCGGATTTATTGGTTCTCCCTGAGTCCTCTGCCTGCACCCAGCGTTTACGAGTGGAACCGCGAGTGCAGGGTGTGGTTGCCCTTTATTATTTCAGTTCTTCCGGCCGTCCGATCCTGCCGAGTACTGCCGATGCCGCGGCGATCGCCGGGTTCGAGAGATAGACCTCGCTCTTGGGATGGCCCATGCGGCCGACAAAGTTCCGGTTCGTCGTGGAAATAGCCCGCTCTCCGGCTGCAAGGATGCCCATGTGGCCGCCGAGGCAGGGACCGCAGGTTGGCGTGCTGAATGCCGCGCCTGCGTCGATGAAGATATCGACGAGCCCTTCCTTGATGGACTGCTTGTACACGGCCTGGGTGGCCGGGATGACGAGCATGCGGACATAGGGATGGACCTTGTGGCCCTTGATCACCTTGGCCGCTTCGCGGATGTCCTCGATCCTGCCGTTCGTGCAGGATCCGACCACGGACTGATCGATGTTGACGGAACCAAGCTGACTGACCGGTTTCACGTTCTCCGGCAGGTGCGGGCAGGCGATCTGGGGTTCCATGCCCGTGAGGTCGTACTCGCGCACGTCCGCGTAGCTTGCCTTCCTGTCGCTCTTGTAGAACTTGTATTTGCGCTGGGCCCGCTTCGCAACGTACTTCTCGGTGATCTCGTCGGGTTCGATGATGCCGTTCTTTCCGCCCGCCTCGATCGCCATGTTGCAGATCGTGAGCCTGCCGGCCATGGGAAGCTTCTTGATCACCTCGCCGGTGAACTCCATGGCCCGGTAGAGCGCGCCGTCCACTCCGATATCGCCGATGGTCCTCAGGATGATGTCCTTGCCGCCTACCCACTTGCCGAGCTTTCCCGTATAGATGAACTTCATGCTCTCGGGCACCTTGAACCAGGCTTCGCCCGTGATCATGGCCGCGGCCACATCGGTGCTTCCCACACCCGTGGAGAACGCGCCGAGCCCCCCGTAGGTGCAGGTGTGGCTGTCCGCGCCGATCACCACGTCACCGGGGA
Organism: Nitrospirota bacterium; assembly: GCA_035516965.1. NCBI lineage: Bacteria > Pseudomonadati > Nitrospirota > Nitrospirota bacterium. Next base: position 72,301 of record DATIZR010000049.1, on the reverse strand, counting down.
CAACGATGCCCTGCTCGGGCAGGAGCGCATGCTCCACGCCCATCCTTCCGACTTCGAAATAGAGCGACAGGTCATGCGCGCGGGAGAACTCCCGGAGCATGCTGCACTGCTCCGCAGACGCGATGTCCTTGTTCGGCGCGAAGTGGTCCGGGATGAGCGCGATCCGCGAGGGATCGAACACCTTTTTGGCCCCGGCGGCGCGGAATTCCTTGATCGCGATCGGCGCGGTGATGTCGTTCGCCAGAACGAGGTCGAGCCTGGCATTGATCAGCTCGCCGGGTTTGACCTCTTTTTTGCCGCAGTGGGCGGCCAGTATCTTTTCCGTAATGGTCATCATAGGTTTTTGAATATACAATATCCCCTTGTCAGATTCAACCCTTTTTCCTTGTTTCTCTCCTCTTTTTTTCCACTGACCCGCATGTCCCCGGAACGGACCTGCAAATTATTACCGGTGTTCGCCTTGGCGAAAGGGAACGTCCCGCGAAGTGCCGGCGCCAGGCAGGAACGGGAATGAAATAAGGCCGCCTGTTCCGCTCTCCCCGGCTATGCGCTGCTCTTCCCTTTCCCCTTTTTCCAGTACTCCAGCTTGTTCAAGGCGTTCACATAGGCCTTCGCGCTCGCCACGATGATGTCAGTGTCCGCGCCGTGGCCGGCGACCTTCTTGCTGCCTTCCTCGACCTTCACCGTCACCTCGCCCAGGGCGTCCGTACCGCCGGTGATGCCCTTCACGAGGTAGGCGTCGAGCCTGCTCTTCGTACCGGTGATGGTCGCGATCGTCCTCAGAACTGCGTCCACGGGTCCGTCCCCCTGGCCTGTCTGCTTCATGGTCTTTCCGTCCGCCAGCATCTCGACGACAGCGGTCGGTGTGCTTCCCGTACCGCTCTCGGCGTGCAGGCTCTTGAGCACATAGACCTCCTGGATCTGCTGCATCTCATCGGACACGATCGCGTCGAGGTCCTCGTCGAACACCTCCTTCTTCTGGTCCGCGAGCCGCTTGAACCGTTCGAAGGCCTTGTTCAGTTCGTCGTCGGAGAGCTCGTATCCCATGTCCTTGAGCCGGTCGCGGAACGCATGCCTGCCCGAGTGCTTGCCGAGCACAAGATTTGTCTTGACCAGGCCGATCGACTCGGGCGTCATGATCTCGTAGGTCGTGCGCTCCTTCAGCAGCCCGTCCTGGTGGATGCCGGACTCGTGAGCAAAGGCGTTCGCGCCCACGATCGCCTTGTTCGGCTGCACCGGGATGCCGGTGATCTTGGTCACGAGTCTGCTCGAACGGGTGATCTCTTCGGTGCGGATCTTCGTCTCCGCGTGGAAGAGGTCTTTTCTGGTCCTGAGCGCCATGACAACTTCTTCCATGGAGCAGTTACCCGCCCGTTCACCGATGCCGTTGATCGTGCATTCCACCTGCCCGGCTCCGTTCCGGATCGCTGCAAGCGCGTTCGCGACGGCGAGCCCGAGGTCGTTGTGGCAATGGACCGAAATGACCGCCATGCCGATGTTCCTCACCTTGTCCCTGATCCCCTTGATCAGCGCGCCGAACTCCTCGGGCATGGCGTATCCCACCGTGTCCGGGATGTTCACGGTCGTGGCCCCGGCCTCGATGACGGCCTCAACCACATCATGCAGATAAGCAGTCTCGGTGCGCGTGGCGTCCATGGGAGAGAACTCCACGTCCTCTACATACGTACGGGCATGTTTGACCATCTCCACGGAGCGCTTCAGCGCTTCTCCGCGCGAGATCCGGTACTGATGCTGCAGATGGATGTCGGACGTCGAGTGGAAGGTGTGGATGCGCCGCTTCGGAGCGTTTTTGAGCGCCTCCCAGGCGCGGTCGATGTCTTCCTTCCTGCAACGGGCGAGGCTGCAGATGACCGGGCCCTCCACCTCGGCGCCGATGCGTCTGATCGCCTCGAAGTCGCCGGGCGAGCTGATGGCGAACCCCGCCTCGATGATGTCCACGCCGAGCCGGGCGAGCTGTTTTGCCAGGGTGATCTTTTCCTCGACATTCATGCTTGCGCCCGGGGACTGTTCCCCATCTCGGAGCGTGGTATCGAATATTCGTATGATGGTGCTCATTGTTTCCCTCCGCGTCGTGATTCAGCTCATCCGACGCATTCTGTACGAGAAAGAAAAAAAGAGATCCCGTTGCTCCCGTGATCTCTCAGCCCTTTACCGCGATAACCGTTTTCCGACAGAACCCGATTACGCAGAGGCCTCCCTGGGTTTCAGCAACAACTTGTACAGCGCTTCGGTGATCCCCACCAGCATATAGGAGATGGACACCAGGAAAAGGACCAGCGCCGGATGATAGGCGACCACCGCCAGGAACGCCGCGATGCCCACGAGGATCCCGAAAGGCCGGCGCTCCTTCAGGTTCGCCTCTTTCAGGCTGTGGTACGTGATGTTGCTCACCATGAGCCCGGCCAGCAGGAACGTCAGGGCCAGGACCCAGTAATCCATCCGGACGGCGTTGGCGAGCCGATCGAGCCTCAAGCGCTCGAAGATCTGGATGATCTCCTCATAGGCGACCACCGTGGTCGCGATCACCAGCGCCGAGGCGGGCGTCGGGAGGCCGGTAAAATGCTTCTTCTCGGTGCTGCCCATCTGCACATTGAAGCGGGCGAGCCTGAGCGCCGCGCAGGCCACCAGAAAAAAGGACCCCAGCCATCCGAGCCGGCCGAAGGACTGCAGCGTCCAAGTGTAGACCAGAATGCCCGGCGCCACGCCGAAGGAGATCACGTCCGCCAGGGAGTCGATCTCGATCCCGAACCGCGTCGCCGTGTGGGTAAGCCTCGCCACCCACCCGTCGAGCACGTCGAAGATGGTCGCCGCCATGATGGCCCAGGCCGCGAGATCGTACTCGGCATTGAAGGACCTGACGATCGAGTAGAAGCCCAGGAACATGCTCATCAGTGTAAGGAGGTTGGGGAGGATATATATCCCTTTTCTCATTTCAGCACTCCAATGATGTCCCGGGCGCCCTTGATGCGGTCGCCGACCTTGACCTTGAGCTCGGCATCCTTCGGGAGGAAGAGGTCGACGCGCGAGCCGAATCTGATGAGGCCGTACCGCTCACCCTTGCTGATCCGATCGCCCGGCCTGGCATAACAGACGATGCGCCGAGCGATCAGCCCCGCGATCTGTTTCACAAGCACCCTGCTCTTCCCGTTGGCGATCACCATCGCCGTCTGCTCGTTGTCCAGTGATGCCTTGTCCACGGAGGCCACGTGGAACTTGCCGGGATTGTATTGGACCGACTCGACCGTGCCGCCGATCGGCGAGCGGTTCACATGCACATTGAACACGGACAGGAAGATGCTGATCTGCTTCACGTCCTGCTTCAGGTATGTGGGTTCGTAGACGTCCTTGACCACGATCACGCGGCCGTCAGCCGGGGATACGACGACAGCGTTTTCATCCGGCACGGTCCGCTCCGGGTCGCGGAAGAAAAAGAGGACGAACAGCGTCAGCACCAGCAGAACGAAGCCCGTGTTCTTCCAGCCCAGCACGAACAGCACGATCGTAACGACCGCGAGCGGGACGATAAAGGGCCAGCCCTCGGCTGCAACGGGTATTCCGTGATTTTTCATCATACTAAATTCCTGTTGTCACTACAGATGGACACGGATGACAATGAGCTTATCTCTTTGCTTTTCATCCCCGCAGGTCCGTGCCCATCCGTGGCCAGGGGATCTTCTAGTTTTTGCTCTTATCCACCAGCTTGTTCTTCTGCAGCCAGGGCATCATCTTGCGCAGGCGCCCCCCGACCTCCTCGATGGGATGGGCCTGGCCTTTCTTCGTAAGCGCGTTGAAGGTCGGCTTGTTCGCCATGTTCTCGAGCATCCATTCCTTCGCGAACTGGCCGGCCTGGATCTCGTGCAGGATCTTCTTCATTTCCTTCTTCGTCTCCTCGGTGATCACCCGAGGCCCGCGCGTCAGGTCGCCGTACTGCGCGGTGTTGCTGACCGAGTACCGCATGTTCGAGATGCCGCCCTCATAGATGAGGTCCACAATGAGCTTGAGCTCGTGGAGGCACTCGAAGTAGGCCATCTCCGGTGCGTATCCCGCCTCGACCAGCGTCTCGTAGCCGGCCATGATCAGGGCGGTGGCGCCGCCGCAGAGCACCGCCTGTTCGCCGAAGAGGTCCGTCTCCGTCTCCTCACGGAAGGAGGTTTCGATGATGCCCGCCCTGCCCAGGCCGATAGCGCAGGCATAGGCGAGCGCCATGTCCTTGGCATTGCCCGACGGGTCCTGATGGATGGCAATCAGGCCCGGAACGCCTTCGCCCTTCGTATACTGGGAGCGCACGAGATGCCCGGGGCTCTTCGGGGCGGCCATGAAGACGTTCACATCCTCGCGTGGCACGATCTGGCCGAAATGGATGTTGAACCCGTGCGCGAAGGCGAGGTAGGCCCCCTTCCTGATGTTGGCCTCGATGTCCTTCCGGTACATGCCGCCCTGCAGTTCATCGGGAACGAGGATCATGATGATATCAGCAGCCTTGGCTGCCTCGGCCACTTCGACCACTTTGAGCCCGGCCCCCGCCGCCTTTTCCCAGGACTTGCTCCCCTTCCGGAGGCCGACCATCACATCGACGCCGCTCTCCTTCAGGTTGTTGGAATGGGCAAACCCCTGGCTCCCGTAGCCGATCACGGCCACCTTCTTGCCCTTCAGCAGATTCTGATCGGCATCCTTGTCGTAGAAAATTTTCATCCTGTCCCCTTTCACGAGCTAAGCAATGGTTTCATCCGTTTACTTGAACCTGGCCTGCAGCTCCTCATCCTGGAAGAGCTGATTGATCGCCGCCGTCAGCGCTTCCGTCATCGTTTCTTGGACGAATGTGGTCGTATAATTGACCCTCGAGCGTTCGATCATGCTGTTCACGTTCAGGACGCGAACGATCTTCTTCTGGACCGGATCGGCGGCCACGATGCGAAGCTCCACTTTTGCCGTGACCTTCGTGTTCGCGAATGCCGTGAGCGACTCCACCCAGAGCGTCTTGATCTCGCCGCCGATCACCAGCGTCGCTCCCTCCGCAGGGACTCCCGCCTCGGTCAGGTCCCATGCGGCGGAATCCCTCCAGGCGATTCCGCGCGCTGACAGCGCCCTGTCCAGCGCCTTCGTGAGCTTCTCCGACACGGTTCCCTGGACGACCAGGTCGTTGACCGAGTCATTCAGGGAGTCGAACCGCTTGCCCGCGACCGACACAGGCTTCCCGCGTTCGTCCTTGAAGGGGCTGATCCCGACGATGGCCTTCGGCGTCTGTTCCACGGTCGATCCTTGCTGCTGCGCATAGGAAAAATTAACCAGGATCGGCCCCTTGCGGGCACAGCCGGACACAAGGCCGGCAATGAGCGCCGCCGCAACCATGATCAGGGAAATGTATTTTCCCCGCTTCCGTCCCGTTTCCTGCAGATCACACCCCGCATTATTCACGAGTGATGGCCACCTTGCCGGTCCGGACGATCTCCTTGATGCCCATGGGCTTCAGGAGCTCGATGAACGCCTCGATCTTCTTCTCGTCGCCCGTCACCTGGAACGTGTAGCTCTTCTGCGTCGAGTCGACGACCCGCGCGCGGAAGATATCGCCGATGCGCAGCGCCTCGGCCCGGTTCTCGTTCGGCGCGTTGACCTTGATCAGGCACATCTCGCGCTCGACGAACTCCTTTTCCGCGAGGTCCGTCACCTTGATGACATCGATCAGTTTGTTCAGCTGCTTGATGATCTGCTCCAGGATGCGCTCGTCGCCCGTTGTCACGATCGTCATCTGTGAGATCGTGGAGTCGAGTGTGGGCCCGATCGAGATCGTCTCGATATTGAATCCCCGCCCGCTGAACAAGCCCGATACCCGCGACAGCACGCCGAATTTATTTTCTACCAGAACCGAGATGATATGTTTCATATGATCCCCTGTCGTTTCGGTAGCTTGCCAGCTTGCAAGCCTGTCAGCAGATACATTATTTCACCGCTCTCAGCTTCTTCTCTTCCTTCTTCTTTTCTTCCCCGAAGATCATCTCGTGGATGGAAGCGCCGGCCGGCACCATGGGGAAGACCTTCTCGTACCGCGCGGTCACGAAGTCCATGAAGACCGTCCTCTTCGCCTTCAGCCCCTCTTTCAGCACCGCTTCCACTTCCGAGGGCAGGGTCGCGCGCAGTCCGATCGCTCCATAGGCCTCGGCCAGCTTGACAAAGTCGGGCGTGCTGCCGAGGTCGACGGACGAATACCGCTCCTGGTAGAACAGCTCCTGCCACTGCCGCACCATGCCGAGGAACCGGTTGTTCAAGATCACGACCTTGACGGGGATGTTGTTCTCGATCGTCGTCGCGAGCTCCTGGATGTTCATTTGGATGCTGCCGTCCCCGGAGATGCTGAACACGTTCTTGTCCGGGTGGGCGACCTTGGCGCCGATGGCCGCCGGGAACCCGTATCCCATGGTCCCGAGCCCCCCGGAGGTGCACCAGTTGCGGGGTTTGTCGAACTTGTAGTACTGGGCCGCCCACATCTGGTGCTGGCCCACGTCGGTCACAATAATGGCATCGCCGCCGGTGATCTTGTAGAGCTGCTCGACCACGAACTGCGGTTTGATCACATCGTCGGCATATTCGTACGTGAGGGGCCGCTCTTCGCGCCAGGCATCGATCTGCTTGAGCCAGCTCTTCCGGATCGCCTCCCAGGGCTCCTTGCTCTTATGCAGTTCCTTGTTGAGGTCTATCATGACGTGCCGTACATCGCCGACGATCGGGATGTCGACGCGCACGTTCTTCCTGATGGACGTGGGATCGACATCGATATGGATGATCTTGGCCTCAGGCGCGAACCCCTCCACCTTGCCGGTCACCCGGTCATCGAACCGCGCGCCGATGGCGACAATGAGGTCCGAGTTGTGGATCGACATGTTGGCGTAATAGGTCCCATGCATGCCGAGCATGCCGAGCGACAGCGGATGGGTGCCGGGGAAGCCGCCGATGCCCATCAGCGTGTGGGTTACCGGGATCCTGGTGATCTCGGCGAATTCGCGGACCTCGTCCGCGGCATTCGAGAGGATCACGCCGCCGCCGATATAGGCCACGGGCTTCTTCGCCTTCGCGATCGCCTCGGCCGCCTGCTTGATCTGCCACTTGTTGCCGCTGACCGTCGGGTTGTAGCTCCTGATCTCGACCTTATCGGGATAGTGGAACTCTGCCTTGGCCGTGACCACATCGCGGGGAAGGTCGATCAGCACGGGACCGGGCCTTCCCGTCGAGGCGATATAGAAAGCCTCCTTGACGGTCCGCGTGAGGTCATTCACGTCCTTGACCAGGAAGTTGTACTTGGTGCAGGGGCGCGTGATGCCGACGATGTCGGCCTCCTGGAATGCGTCGTTGCCGATGAGCGCGGTCGGCACCTGACCTGTGAACACCACGATCGGGATGGAGTCCATGTACGCCGTGGCAAGGGCCGTGACCACGTTCGTGGCGCCCGGGCCGGATGTCACGAGCGCGACGCCGACCTTCCCCGTGGAGCGGGCATAGCCGTCCGCCATGTGGACGCCTCCCTGCTCGTGCCGCGGCAGGATCATGCGGATGTCCTTCTGCTCGTAGAGCACGTCGAAGATCTTGAGCACGACGCCGCCGGGATAGCAGAAGAGGGTGTCCACCTTTTCCTTCTTCAGGCTTTCGAGGAGGATCTCAGCACCGGTTATCTCTTTGTTTGACATGGTCGCACCTTCTGATGGCATGCTGGTTTGCCGGCCGGTAAGCCTGACTACGCTTTTACAATCGCTCCGGTGTTCGCGGACGTGACCACCTTTGCGTACCGGGCGAGCCAGCCGGACTTTATTTTCGGCTCCCGCGGCTTCCATTTCGCAAGCCGCTTCCTGAGCTCTGCCTTGGACAGTTTGATCTCCAGCCTTCGGTTCGGTATGTCGAGGAGGATGCGGTCTCCGTCCTTCACTGCCGCAATGGGCCCGCTCTCGGCCGCCTCCGGCGAGATATGGCCGATACAGGGGCCGCGCGTCCCGCCCGAGAACCTGCCGTCCGTCAGCAGAACGACCGATTCTCCCAGCCCCATGCCGGATATGGCGGAGGTGGGAGAGAGCATCTCACGCATGCCCGGCCCGCCCTTGGGTCCTTCATAGCGGATCACGATCACGTGGCCCGGTTTGATCTTGTTCGCGAGGATGGCCTTCATCGACTCCTCTTCAGAGTCGAACACGACGGCCGTGCCCTCGAACTTTTTCATCTTGTCGCTCACCGCCGTCTGCTTGACGACGCAGCCATGCGGCGCAAGGTTGCCGGAGAGCACCGCGATCCCGCCCTCTTTGTGGTAGGCGTTGTTCAAGGTCCGGATGACGTCATCGTTCCCGACACGGCCTGCCCTCGCATGGTCGACGATCGATCTGCCGCTCACGGTGGGTGAAGGCTTGAGCACCTTGGTGAAGCGGGACAATACACCCGGTATGCCCCCCGCAGCATCCAGGTCCTCCATATAGGTAGGACCGCCGGGCAGCATGTTGCACAGATGCGGCGTCGTACGGCTGATCGTATCAAAGGTATCGATCGACAATTCGATACCAGCCTCATGGGCGATCGCCGGGATGTGGAGCGTCGTGTTCGTCGAGCCGCCGAGTGCCATGTCGATGCGGATGGCGTTCTCGAAAGCGTTCTTGGTCATGATCTTCCGCGGCGTGAGATTTTCCTTCACCATGCCGGAGATGCGTTTTCCGCTCTCAAAGGCGATCCGCCGCTTCTCGCCCGAAACGGCCAGCGCCGTTGCGCATCCCGGCAGGCTCATGCCGAGCGACTCGGTGACGCAGGCCATGGTGTTCGCCGTATACATGCCCTGGCACGAACCTGCCCCCGGGCAGGCGCAGGTCTCGAGTTCTGCAAGGTCGAGCTCGGACATCTCGCCCTTCCGCACCTTGCCCACGGCCTCAAAGGCGCTGATGAGGTTGATGCGGCTGCCGCGGTAGTTGCCGGAGTGCATGGCACCGGCGGTCACGACAATGGTCGGGATGTCGATCCGCGCCGCCGCCATGAGCATGCCCGGTGTGATCTTGTCGCAGTTCGTCAAGAGCACGAGCCCATCAAAGGCGTGGGCCATTGCCACGGACTCCACCATGTCTGCAATCAACTCGCGGGACGCGAGCGAATAGTGCATGCCCAGGTGGCCCATGGCGATACCGTCACAGATACCCGGCACCCCGAAGAAAAGCGGCCATCCGCCGCCGGCGTGCACGCCTTTTTCGATAAACCGCTCGAGATCGCGCATGCCGATATGGCCGGGAATGAGGTCGTTCCAGCTCGTGGCAATGCCGATCATGGGTTTGTCGAGTTCGCTCCGTGTGATGCCGGTAGCGAATAAAAGAGCCCTGTGCGGCGCACGCTCCAGGCCTTTTTTGATCCTGTCGCTTCTCAAGGGGATATGGCTCCTGTTCAGAAAAAATGACGGCGCCTGCTGAAACGTAAGCGCCGGTCCGTGCCGATACTTCGCAGCGAAGATCGTCAAGGGAACTTCTCAACAATTTGTTATTTTTAACATAGATACGGGAACAGAGTCAATAAAAAAATCCCCCCTACGCTTCGTCGTAAAGGGGGGATTTGTCCGATTTTCCCGGTTGTAAAATATAAAAGGCAGGGTTTCCGTCACCCCGCCTCATCCTTCGTCAGGCTCGTCCTACTGTTGACTGCCTGATCAAGTCCATCATTCTGTCCTTTGCTGCCAGCTTCATTTTCTGGATCCGCTTCCGTTCGAATTCTTCCTCGGGAGTCAGGTACCGGTGGGATTCAAAGGTCATCAACGAGTCTTCCAGTTTCTTGTGCTCCTCTTCCCATTTCTGGAACTCAGGATTCTCGATCCTGAGTCTTTCCATAACTACTGCTTCTTCTTTTACCTCCGCATTCATACGCATAGCCCTCCTTTGACCGGTTAAGTTAGGGGACAGGTTATCAGCGGTGTAACAAGAGCAACTCGCTATTTGGTAAAAAAAATGTACCACACTTGCCGGGAAAAGGCAAGACTCGTTTTAAGCCTGTAACATGTTGAAAATACAAATATATTATTTGAAATGCCAAATTAAATTCCCGATTGAATGGTGCCATCGGGCTCTTTCCTGCGGCGACATGATGTGATCACCATGCGCAGTTCGCAGAGCTTACCGTTTTTACGATATGCTCCAGCGCTCCCTGTTCGAGCGTCATGATAACGGCATCCTCGACAGGAGCATCGTAATAGTCCCTCCTGATGGAACTCCCGGTGAATCCGAGATCAGAGTATAATTTCTGCGCGCTGCTGTTCGATACCCTGACCTCAAGGAAGGCCTTCTTTGCGCCTTTCAAGGAAGCCTGCAGAAGTGCCGCGAGCACGAGACGGCGGGCGATGCCGTGTCTGCGAAAGGCGGGCGCCACGGCGAGGTTCAGAATGTGCATTTCATCCGCAACCAGCCAGGAGATGATATACCCCGTCACACGCCGCAATGCGGGGTCATCAGCGAGCGAGACGAGCAGCAACGAGACCATGCTGCGGAACTCGGAAAGGAAGAGATTTCTCGACCAGGGATGACTGAAGGATTCCTGTTCGATGGCGAGCACCTGGTCTATGTCGCTTTTCTTCATCCGCTCTATCGTGATGACTGTCTCTTTTCCCATGCAACCTCGGCTTCCGGCCGTCGAATATACCGTGGCGTCAGGCTGTCCCCTTCCGCCATTTCCCCGCGCGTTATCATACCGAGTCCGATCTCGGCCACCGCGGCCGCAGAGGGCAAGATGGCCGACAGCGGAGCGAACAGCGCGTTGCTCCCGCACCGCTCTTCGATCTCCGCCCGGAAGATGCGGGCCCCTTCTCCGGTGAAGATCGTCCTCCCCGCGATCCGTCCTCCCAGTTCGACGATCGTTATTGCCGTCTCGGGGAGCAGTCGGATCACGCGGTCGCCCTCGAACTGGTAGATCGCGGCGTACACCTCGTTCTTCCGGGCGTCGAGCATCGGGCAGACCGGATAGACGGCATAGGGAAGGTTCCAGGCAAGCGCCTGAAGCGTCGGGACCGCTGCCGCGGGTTTGTTCGTCGAGAACGCCAGCGCCTTGACGGTAGCAAGGCCAATCCTGAGGCCCGTGAACGAGCCCGGCCCGATGGCCACAGCGAAGCCGTCCATATCTCTCAAAGTCATGCCCGTATCTTTCAGCACCCGGTCCACCGTGGACATGAGCCGTTCGGAATGGGTGACCTCGATGTTCAGGCTGTACTGCGCGACAACGCCTTCTGCCGAGACGACCGCGACGCTTCCGGTCTTGGTCGATGTTTCGATCCCGAGGATGTACATGCACCCGCCTTGTCGAAAAGAACCGTATAAGAGAAATTTCTTCGCCGCCGTGGTGATATCCCTAGTGCAGGAGGAAAACGGAGTGTCAGTCCCAGATGAGGAAAAAACCGTTGGTCTTCCGCATGCGCTCTGCGATCTGTTCCACCGTCTGAGGGCCGTGTTCGCGTATATCGGGAGCGAAGGCATACACTTTTTTTGCGAAGGCCTTCATGTCTTCCGGCTGCCGGGTGAACTTCGCCTCGACCCAGTCTGGTCCCGCTCCGGTGACCATGAAGCTGCTTTCCTTCTGCTGCTCTTTGAGCCAGGCAATGATTGTCTTGGTATCGAGACCGTAATTGGCTGCCTCCGTCCCCTGGATCTTGAGAAGGTCGTAGGAGTTGTGGCCCCGTACGACAGTCACGATGTCGGGCAGGCTGCCGTAGCCCCGGTGGCTCTTGAAGATCAGGAGCCCTTTCACGCGAAGGCCAGACCGATAGGCCTGGATCAGATCGTCCGACTTTTTTGTGCGAACGCTGAAGCCTGCGAGTGTCTCCTTTTCGAACCCCTTGGCGCCCTTCAGGTTCTCCGAGGGGATCTCGACGGTCACAAAAAACGGTTCAGCCTCTGCTCCCGCGGACAGCTCGACCTGGCCGATCAGGTCTATCGGAAAGCCCAACTCCGCCCGCTGCCCCGGAGAGAGAACCGGATGCTTTGTCTTGATGACCACTGCCGGCTCCGGCTTCTTGGGCTCCACGGGCTTTTCGGTCCTGCACGCGAACTCGAGTGCGAGGACCGCGAGGAGCAGGCAGAGGTATTTACCGACTGTAGCGGACATCGAACAGCGTGAACTCCCCTTTATAAGACTCCCATTGAAGATCGACCTTCAGGACCCTGGCTCCCGGCGGCCCCTTGTAGCACCAGCCGACGATCTCCTCGACCTTCTTCTTTTCTCCCTCGAACAGGGCCTCGACGCTTCCATCCGGCAGGTTCCTGACCCAGCCGCCAACTCCAAGGCGAAACGCCTCCTCCCGCGTGCTCGCCCGGAAAAAGACTCCCTGGACCAGACCGTGGATGACAACATGAGCGCGCAGCTGTTCCCGGTCGCGGCCCTTCACCCCGCCTCACCTCGCCCGCAAGCATGACAACCGCATTCTATCGCCTCGTTCCAGGCCTGCCCGGCCCTTTCGTTCCACTTCCAGGCCCCCGCGGTATCCGGCGCGCCGCTCCCCGGCCTCCGCTGTACGTGCTCTTGTTAGGACGCGGGCCGGAACTTGTTTTTCGTTTTTCGCTGCCGGTTCCCGGTTGGGGTCTTGCGGTGCCGAATGGAGGCCGGCGGCCGCCCCATCCCGATGCGGTACTTGCCGGCGTTCGTCTCGGTTCCGGACCGGTGCTTCTCTCTTCCCGCCGGGAGGAACCTTCACTTTTCCGAACGGCGTTGTTGTCCCTAACTCCCTGGTTCTTGCGCAACCCGCTTCGGGTGTCGTGCATGACCATACGGCCGGACCCAGTACTGCCGAATGCCGTCCGGTGTCCGCCCGATCCCGATACAGGAGGTCTTCCCGGGGTTCGTCTTGAATCAGAACCGATGGTTCTCTCTTCCCGCGGGGAGAAACCTTCGCGCTTCCGAACGGTGTTGTTGTCCTTCACTCCCTGGCTCATGCGCAACCTGCTTCGGGTGTTGCTCGTGACCATCCGCCCGGATCCCGTACTGCTGAATGCGCTCCGGCGTTCGCCTGATCCCGATACAGGAGGCCTCCCCGGAGTTCGTCTTGGCCCCGGGCCGTGGCCTCTCTCGCCCCGCCGGGAGATGTCTTCGCTGCGCCGGGGGGAAGTCCTAGCCGTTATTCCCTGGTTCTTCCTCAACCCGCTTCGGGTATCCGGGATACCGGGCCGCCGGGTCGTCAGCCTTCGCTCTTCTTCCCGGCGTCCGCCGCCCTCGTTCCCGGTTTTCCCGTCTGCCCTGCGCGCCGGCACAGCCGGCTTATACACCTTGATCTGCCGACCGCTCTCGTCGGTCTTCAGAGCCGTATCCCGCAGCGCGCGAATTTCATCGCTGGTAAGATGGCGGAACCTTCCCTCCGGCAGGTCGCCGAGCAGCAGACTCCCGGTCCTGGTCCGCTTGAGTTTGATGACCGAACTGCCCACGTGATCGAACATGCGCCGGACCTGGCGCTTCCGGCCCTCATGGATCGTGATCTCGATCCAGGAGTTCGCCTCCTCCTTGCGGACCTTCTTGACCTTCGCGGGCGCGGTCCTGCCGTCCTGGAGAAACATACCTTTTTCCAGCGTCTCAATCTGGGCATCGCTCAGGACGCCCTTGACCTTTGCCAGATAGGTCTTCGGGAATTCGTGCTTGGGGTGGGTGATCAGGTGTGCGAAGTCGCCGTCGTTCGTCAGCAGCAGCAGACCCTCGGTGTTGTAATCCAGCCGGCCGACGGGATACACGCGAGTCTTGACGCCGGACACGAGGTCCTGCACCGTGGGCCGGCCTTCCGGGTCGGACATGGTCGTGACAAATCCGGCTGGCTTGTTCAGCATGATGTACGTGGGGGGCTGTTTTGGGTTGATCAGCTTTCCGTCGACCTTGATGTGGTCCCGCGTGGAGTCGGCCTTCGTGCCGGGCTCGGTCACCACTTGGCCGTTGACGCGCACCCTGCCCTCGGCGATCAGCTGTTCCGCCGTGCGGCGCGATGCAACGCCTGCCGCCGCAATGATTTTCTGTATTCGTTCCTCCATGAATTTCCTCTCTCCGGCGCTGCCCTTCGGCCCGCGAGAAATCATTATACCGTCAATCTCCCTTAAAATCAATTTGACCGCGCCCAGGCGCACCTATTCTCTCGATAAAACCCCCTATGACGGCCGGGTCTTGAAGCGCTTCTTCGTCATGCACAGGAAGGGACGGGAAGCTCCTCAGAACAGCCTCGGTGAACAGACCCGCAGCCTTGCCGGCCGCGCTGCCCGAAGGCGTAACGATCTGCGCATCCCGCACGGCGCAGCTCGGGGAGCGGGCCTTGAACACGAACCCGCGGAGGTCCAGCTTCTCGAGATCAGACAGCTTTTTCTTCGCCCATATCATCAATCGTACGGTATGGTCGATTCCGGAGGAGATCGCAACCAGCCTCCTCGATGCCCCGTCATCGATGATCTGCATGGGCTCCCTCGGCACGGGCAAGCCGCACTCCGCCTCGGGGCACACCGGCACCCACTCCACGAGCTGGCCGAGTTTGTCGCGAAGATACGGATCGAGCCTGTGCCCGCCGTCGTACCGAACGGGGTAGCCCAAAAGGCAGGAGCTTATGGCGATCTTGATCTTGTCTGACATGTGACCTGCGGGAAGATCATCAGGACGGCATCCGGCTCAACGACGCCGTTGCAGGAAGACTGGCCATCAGGAGGCGATTCGGGCAACCAGGGATATTCAGGCACCTCAGGCGCGGCAGGGTCTTGCTGCTACTTATCGCCGCTTCGCCAGCCACTCCTTGAGCCGAGGGCACTTGTTCATTGCCCGGTTTCCCTCGCAGTCGCCGCAGAGGGTCATGTCCTGGCTGCAGGGCTCGAAGCCCTCATGCAGAGGCAGGGCCTTCGACATCTTCGGTCCACGGGTTTTCTTGAACGGGATTACTTTGGACATGTTAAGTCATACGCGGCGTGCCCGCGGCCGCCGGTTCAAGGAAATGCAGATCGGCAAGGATACGAAGGGAGGGATTGTTCGCCCGTGACAGCGTCGATGATGCTGACACGGCGCCTTCTCTCCACACAGTCCCGGTCCGGGGTGAAAAGGGCCTGCTTAGTCCATCCGGTAGTTCGGCGCTTCTTTCGTGATCACCACGTCGTGCACGTGCGACTCGCGCAGGCCCGCGCTGGTGATCTTGATGAACCGCGACCGCTCCCGGAGGGCCTGCAGGCTCTCGCAGCCGCTGTAGCCCATGCCCGCCTTCACGCCGCCGATAAGCTGATGTACGCTGGCCGAAAGGGTCCCCTTGTACGGCACCCGGCCCTCAATGCCTTCCGGAACGAGCTTGGCCTTCTCCTCCTCATGGGACTGAAAGTAGCGGTCCTTGCTGCCGCGCTCCATGGCGCCGATGGAGCCCATGCCGCGATAGAGCTTGTAGCTCCGGCCCTGGTACAGGATCGTCTCGCCGGGGCTCTCTTCCGTGCCGGCGAAGAGGCTTCCGATCATCACACAGGAGGCGCCTGCGGCGAGTGCCTTGGTGATGTCTCCCGAGAACTTGATCCCGCCGTCGGCAATGACCGGGATGCCCGTCTTGTCCGCTTCCTTGCAGCAGTCCATGACCGCCGTGATCTGGGGCACGCCGGCCCCGGACACGACACGTGTCGTGCAGATGGAACCGGGGCCGATGCCGACCTTCACCGCGTCAGCGCCCGCCCGGATAAGGTCCTTTGCCGCTTCCGACGTCGCGATGTTCCCCGCAATGAGATCGAGGTCGGGGTATTTCTTCTTGATCGCCCTGACCGCGTCGATCACGCCCTGGGAATGGCCGTGAGCGGTATCGACCACGACGACGTCGACGCCGGCCTTCAGGAGCTCAGGCACGCGTTCAGAATGATCGCCCACACCGACAGCAGCGCCGACACGCAGTCGTCCAAGCTTGTCCTTGCAGGCGTTTGGATATTTGATCTTTTTCTCGATGTCCTTGATGGTGATGAGGCCGCGCAGGCTGAAGTCCTTGTCCACGATCAGGAGTTTCTCGATCTTGTACTTCTGGAGGATCTTCATGGCCTTCTCGAGGGTCGTGCCGAGCGGGGCCGTTACCAGGTGGTCCTTGGTCATCACCTCGGAAACCTTGAGCGTATACCTCGTTTCGAACCGGAGGTCGCGGTTGGTGAGGATACCGACGAGTTTGTTGCCCTTGGTCACGGGCACTCCGGAGATGCGGTACTTCTTCATCACATCCAGCGCATCGGAGATCTTGGCGTCCGGCGAGATGGTGATCGGGTCGATGATCATGCCGCTTTCTGACTTCTTGACCTTGTCCACCTCCTCGGCCTGGACATCGATCATGAGGGCCTTGTGGATGAACCCAAGGCCGCCCTCCTGGGCCAGGGCGATGGCGAGCTTCGCCTCGGTCACGGTGTCCATGGCCGCGCTCACGAGCGGGATATTCAGTATGATCCGCTTGGTAAGCTGGGTCCGGACATCCACGTCCTTGGGCAGAACATCGGATTTCGCGGGAAGCAGAAGGACATCGTCAAAGGTGAGACCGTCTCGAATCGGACCGACAACCATTGCTATTCTCCTTTTTCTCCGTGCAATCGCAGGAGACCCTCGGTAAAAGCAGGCTGGAAATGCTTGAATTCACGAACCGCAGGGTTCATCTGTTCATCTGTGTTGATCTGTGGTTGATAAACGGGTCTCTTAATTTACCACAACGCCCGTTAAAGCTCAAGGGAAACCAGTTATTCAAACCCCGACTGATCGTTCAGAAAAGGGTTTTCCCGCCGCTCATCGCCGATGGTTGACGCGGGACCGTGGCCGGAAAAGACCTTTGTGTCATCAGACAGGGTCAAAAGGTTCGTCTTGATGGAGCGAAGCAGGGTCGCGAGGTCGCCGCCCGGGAAGTCGGTCCGGCCGATGGAACCGGCGAAGAGAGCATCGCCGGTGAAGACGATGCCTTCTTCCAGGAGGCAGATGCCTCCCGGGGAATGCCCGGGAGTGTGCAGGACCCTGAGTGAGACCTCGCCGGCCCTGATCACGTCACCGTGTCTGACAAAGCGGTCCGCCGGAGGGGAGGAAACGGACTTCATGCCGAACATGGCTGACTGACGCGGCGCGGACGCGAGCACCGCGGCGTCGCCCTCATGGATCAGGATCTCGGCGCCCGTGGCTTCCTTGATCGCTTTGTTCGCACCGATATGGTCGAAGTGGCCGTGGGTGTTCACGATGTACTTGACCTTCAGGCCCTTCTCCTTGATGATGAGGAGGATGTCCTGCGCATCGTCGCCGGGGTCGATGACCACGGCTTCCCTGGTCTTCTCATCGGCCAGAATGAAGCAGTTTACCTGGAGTGGACCTACGACGAGTCTCATGAGCAGCATTTTTTTGTCCTTTGATGATGAGAGATCAGAAACCAGGCTGCGAACAGGAGTGCAAGAACTCCGAGAGAGCTACGCGCAGTCGCTTTACCCCGTGCGGGGATACTGTCCACGACCTGGCCGGGGACGGCTCATCTGCGACCATGCCCGCGTTCCCGCTTCAACAGCACTTTCTTCATCCCGATCCCGCCCGAGAACCCTCCCAGACTCCCGGACGACCCGATCACGCGGTGACAGGGAATGATGACCGGGATCGGGTTCGCACCCAAAGCCTGGCCCACGGCCCGGGCAGCATGAGGGTTCCTGATCCTGCCGGCGATCCATGCGTATGACCGCGTCTCGCCGAAGGGGATCGCCGATGCCGCCTTCCAGACCGACTGCTGGAAGGCTGTATAATAGCGGGTATCAAGGGGCAGGTCAAATGCAACGGCGTCGCCGGAAAAATACTTCTGAAGGAGAACAACTGCCTTGCTCAGGAGCCGCTCCGCTTCTCCCGCCGAACTCCGGACTCCGGGCTCACGACTATTCAACTCTCGCCCGACCGACTTCCTGTCCTTCCTCGGCAGAACGACCAGCGCCACTCCCGAGTCGGATACGGCGATCCCGGCCCAGCCGAGATCGGTTCTGAATATTTTTTTTGCTTTTCCCTTCACACCGGGCATCTTATGTCTCACGCTTTCTCCTCTTCTTCACCATTCCCCAGAGAAACGTCAGTTCCTCGCTCCTCAGTGCCCACATTGCTGCAACATAGAAGAGCGCGCTCACGACCATGGCGCCGCCCAGCAGTTCCGCCTTGTACAGACTGCCGCCTTTCATGTCCCAGACCGGATTCCGGCTGACCCACCACCCGATCGCTCCCATTGCCACGGACGCCGGGATGATCTTGAGCAGCGAGTTGACGATCCTGCGGGCATCGATCCTGCCGATTTTTTTTCTGAGCTGAATCGTAAGAAGGCTGACATTCAGCATCGATGCGAGCGAGTTCGCCAGCGCCAGGCCCCCATGGGCGAGCGGCGTCATGAAGACGAACGCGCTGCTGAACACCATGTTGGCAATAAAGGCAACAAGCGCTATCTTGACCGGCGTCTTCGTATCCTGGAGCGAGTAGAACGCCTGGGCCACGATCCGGTAGCCGGCCATGGACCAGAGTCCGACCGCATAAAACAGAAGCGCCGCAGCCGTGCCTTCCGTGGAAAGACGGTCGAAATGACCGTGCTCGAGCAGAAGGTTCACGATGGGGATGCGAAGGGTGATCAGCCCGGCCATTGCCGGGAACATGATGAAGAATACCAGCCGAAGGCCGAAAGAAAAGGTCTCGCGGAAATCGCTCATCTCCTGCCGTGCAGCCTGGGAGGACATGGTCGGCAGCACTGCCGTGGCGATCGCGATGCCGAAGATGCCGAGGGGAAAATGGATGAACCGCATCCCGTAGAAGAGATAGGTGATGCTTCCCGTCGCCAGGAATGAAGCGAAGATCGTGCTCGTAAAAATGTTCAGCTGGTTGACCGACGAGCTGAGAAAGACCGGGAGCACGAGCGTCCCGATCCTTTTCACGCCGGGGTGCGTGGGCTCGAACCGAGGCCGCGGCATCATGCCCTGCCTGCGGAGCCCCGGCACCTGGATCAAGAACTGGAACAGTCCGCCGATGACCACGCCCACGGCCACGCCGAGGATCGGTTCGGACAGGAAGCGGATGCTGAGCACGACGGCAGATATGGTCATAACGTTCAGCAGGACCGGCGAGAGCGCGGGCGAGAGAAAGGACCTGAGCGAGTTCAACATGCCCATGGCGAGGGCGGCGACGCCGATGAACAGCAGGTAGGGGAACATGATCCTCGTGAGCGCCACGCCCAGCAGGTACTTATCGTGGAACTCCGGCCGGTACTCCCAGCCGAGCGCGATCAGCTTTACCACGTAGGGTGCGAAGAGAACGCCGAGGCCCGTCAGGACGACGAGCACTACGAGCAGCCGGGCAAAGACGGCATTCGCCAGACGGCGCGCGCTCTCCCTCGACTCTTTGGTAAGGGTCTCGGTGAATACGGGGATGAACGCCGCCGACATGGACCCTTCGGCCAGGAGTTCGCGCAGCAAGTTCGGAATGCGGTAGGCGACATAGAAGGCGTCTGCCGCGATGGTCGTGCCGAATGCCCAGGACATGACCATGTCCCGCAGATATCCCATGACGCGGGATACCAGCGTGGCGATTCCGACGACTCCGGCGGCTCTGGCGACCTTCACATTCTCAGTCATGCTGATTTACCTTACACGGACGAAATGCATTTTGAACCACCGGTGAAGACGAATAGATCGTGGATATAGGGACACAGTCGGGAATTCCCGGAGCGTAAACCAGAACCGGGAAATCCCTGTGAACCGGATTTATCCCTGTCCGGATTGCCCTGCCATAATAAAAGGCTGAAATGAAGAGTAAATGTACCAGAAAAGGGCCGGTAAGAAAAGGATTTTTTTCTTGACACCCGTGCATACTTTATGATAAAAGACTACTCTGTTTTTAACCCTGAAGGAGGCACGCAGTGGCAACCCATAAGTCAGCGATCAAAAGGCAGAAGCAGGCCGAAAAGAAGCATGAGATAAATAAAGCCGTGAAGTCCAAGCTCAAGACCCTGGCTAAGAAGGTGGAACAGGCCGTCGAGGCAAAGAACACCGCCGCAGCCAAGGAGGCCATGGTCAATGCCATGAAGGCCTACGACAAGGCCGCATCCGCCGGCGTCCTGCACAAGGGCACCGCTTCGCGCAAGATCTCCCGCCTGTCCACGAAGGTCGGCAAGATCAGCGCGGCGTAATTCATACCGGCATCATCAAGAAAACACGAGAGCGCCTTCGTAGTCCGAAGGCGCTCTTTTTTTCGTCATCTCTTGAGCGTCTCCCTCAGGCGCCGCACAACCGCAGGATCATCCGCTCCAGTACCAGTCTGCCCGGAATGCCGCTCGATTTAAGCGCCTTATCCGTGGACAACAATACGGCGAAGGCCTCTCGCAGTTCGTCCAGATTGTAGCGCCGCACTTGCTCATGAAACTGGGGTGCCTGATGAAAAATAATCCTCAACTTCTTGACGATCTCATCCTTGCTCGCACCTGAAGCCTCCATCGTCTTAGCCTGAAGCAGCCGCCGGAAGTTCCATGCGATGGAGCCGAGCAGGCCAACCGGCGCCTCCCCTTCCTGGATCAGCCGTGCGAGGATCAGGAACGCCTTTTCCCGGTTCTTCGCACCGATAGCCGCCGCCAGGTCAAAGGATGTGTACTCCCTGAAGTCTCCTACCACCGCCTTCACATCGTCAAAGGTGATCGCTTTCCTGCCCTTGATATGAATCTCGACCTTCTCGAGCTCATTGCCGATCTTCCTGAGGTCATTGCCGGTGGTCTGCCACAGGTACTGGGCCGCATCCCGCTGCACCGAGAGACCGCGCCCTTTTGCCCATCCTTCGATCCACGGCACCATCTCGCGGTCAAGCAGCGGGAAGAACCTCGCAACCGCCCCCCTGGCCTCTACCGCGGCCGTCACGGTCTTCTTCTCATACCTGCCCTCGTTCGAAACCAGGACGAGACAGGTGCTCGGCGACGGATCCTTCAGGTAGGGCACCAGCTCTTCGAGGTCCGCGGCCTTGAACGCGTCGAAATCCCTTGCGATCACCAGCCGTTTTTCTGACATGAAGGGAAGCGTCTGGCAGAGGTTGACAAGCTCCGAAGCACGCGTATCCCGGCAGTAGAGCGTGTTGAAGTTGAAATCGCTCGCTCCGGGATCGACGACCTTCTTGATGATGAGGTCGATCGCTTCCTGGACCAGGAACTCCTCCTCGCCGTAAAACAGGTACAGGGAGAAAACCTTTCCCTGCTTCAGGCCGGAGATGAGATCAGAGTACTTGAGCATAGGGTTGGATGTTCAACCGGCAAAATATCAATGTCAAATAACTATGCTATGACCGAATGCCGGGGTGTCCCTGTTAAGCTTGACCATGGACATTTGAGCGTTTTATCAAAACCCTTCCAGCACCCTGCTCCGAAGGGTCCAGGCGATGTCCTGCGCGGCCTTTTTCACGGCCGCATCCTTTGACACCCGCGTTGCCGTGACGTTCTGCATCGTCACCGCATAATCCGAGAGGAACGTGGACTCGACCCCCGGCTGTTTCCAGAGTATCTTCTTTGCCCGGAGGTCCTCCAGGGTCGCCTCGACGACGATGCTGATGCGGTACTGCTGGACATAGGTCTGGCCGTTGAAGACGGTGTAGGAGAGCGGCGTCGCCTCGTACTTGGTGATGATGCCGCGAAGGACGAGTTCGGCGTCCTCGGGACCCACGATCTTCAGCCTTCCGTCGGTCATGAATTCCTCGACAACGGCCTGGGTCACTTCAACGTCAACATACGGCTCGTTCGTGGTGTTCAAAAAGACGGGGACAGCGAGCTTCTTCGCCCCCTCCGGCACGACCGCACCGGTGCCGGAGAAGTGGTAGCCGCAGGAGGCCACAGCCAAAAGAAGAATCGGGAGGAGTGCTGTTTTCACGTCGCTCAATCTTTTTTTCATGGTGACTCCTGAGTTCCATACTCCCAACACATCCAAAGAGAAAATGCAGGAAAGCACTCATCGAATTGAGCGCACCTGCACACTCAGAGGTAAGCGCGACGGTTTTAGGAGTGGTTAAGCCCTACACCACCACATTCACCAACTTGCCCTGGACGACGATGACCTTCTTGGGTGTCTTGCCGTTCGTGAACTCCCGGACCTTCGCATCTGCAAGCGCGGCGGCCTCGATGTCCTTGTCGGAGGTCCCCGCCGGCACCATCAGTTTGCTCCGGACCTTGCCGTTCACCTGGATGACGATGGTGATCTCGGCTGCGACAATCGCTTCAGGATCATACTGCGGCCACGCCGCATTTGCAATGCCCATTCTATTGCCGAGCGATTCCCAAAGCTCCTCGGCAAAGTGCGGCGCAAAGGGGGAGATGAGCAGGGTGAGCGCATCGATTGCGGCTCTGAGCACCGGCCCCTGCTTGCGGGGACTGAACTCGTTGCTCGACGTATAATCGTACATCTCGTTCACCATTTCCATGAGCGCGGCGATGGCCGTGTTGAAGTGGAACTCCCGCTCGATGTCCTCGGTCACCTTCTTGATCGTAAGATGGGTCTTGCGGTAAAGCCTGTCGCCCCGGCCCTCTACGCCGGCGGCCCTGATGCCCTTGACGTCTTCGCTGTATTTGTACACGATCGCCCAGACGCGGTGAAGAAAACGGAATGCGCCGTCTACGCCCTGGTCGCTCCAATCGAGGTCGCGCTCGGGCGGCGCCGCAAAGAGCGAGAACAGCCTGGCCGTGTCGGCGCCGTACTTGTTTAGGATGAAGTCGGGATCCACCACGTTCCCCTTGGATTTGCTCATCTTGGCGCCGTCCTTGATCACCATGCCCTGGGTCAGCAGGTTCTGGAACGGCTCATCGCCGCTGAAAAGGCCGAGGTCGCGGATCACCTTGGTGAAGAACCGCGCATACAGCAAGTGGAGCACGGCGTGCTCGATGCCTCCTATGTATTGGTCCACGCTCATCCAGTATCCGGCGGCCTTCTTATCAAAGGGCGCCTTGTCTTCCCGCGGGGAGCAATAGCGCAGGAAATACCATGATGAGTCCACGAAGGTGTCCATGGTGTCCGTTTCGCGACGCGCTTTCCCGCCGCACGTTGGGCACGTTGTTTCCACGAAGGACTTCGATTCCGCGAGCGGCGAGCTGCCCTTGCCCGTGAGTTCCACGTCCACGGGCAGCCGCACGGGAAGATCCCTCTCCGCGACCGGAACGGCTCCGCAGGCACCGCAGTAGATGATCGGGATCGGCGTGCCCCAGTAGCGCTGGCGCGAGATGCCCCAGTCCCGGAGCCGCCAGTTCACGGTGCGTTTTCCGATCTTGCTCGACGCCACATGGTCGGCGATCTTTTCTTTCGCCTCGGCATTGTTCAGTCCGTCAAATTTCCCCGAATGCACCAGCGTGCCGTCCTCGACATAGGCCTGCTTCATGGTCCCGGGGTCGAGGTTTTTTTCGGGGTTCTGGATCACGACGCGGATGGACAGACCGTACTTCCTGGCGAATTCGAAATCGCGCTGATCGTGGGCAGGCACGGACATGATCGCGCCGGTCCCGTACTCCATGAGCACGAAGTTCCCGACCCAGACCGGGACCCTTTCATTGTTCAGGGGATTGATCGCGTAGGCTCCGGTAAAAATGCCTTCCTTTTCCCGCGTCTCGTCGGTCCGCGCGGCCTTGTCCTCGCGCAGCACGCGCTGCACGAAGGCCCGCACCTCGTTCGCCTGCGGCTTTCCCGCAATGAGCGATTCGAGCATAGGGTGCTCGGGCGCGACGCTCATGAAGGTCACGCCGAAAAGCGTGTCCGGCCGAGTGGTGAAGATCGTCAGCTTCTCGACGGTCCCTTCGACCGTAAAGTCGGCTTCCACGCCCGTGGACTTGCCGATCCAGTTCCGCTGCATGGTGAGCACGCGCTCGGGCCAGCCGGGAAGTTTATCACAATACGACAGCAGTTCCTCCGCATAGGCGGTGATCTTGAAGAACCACTGCTCGAGCTCTTTGTGCTGGACCACGGAGCCACAGCGCCAGCAGAGACCGGCCTCCACCTGTTCGTTCGCGAGCACCGTGGCGCAGGACGGGCACCAGTTCACGTAGGAGAGCTTCTTGTATGCGAGGCCGCGTTCGTACATCTTGATGAAGAACCACTGGTTCCAGCGGTAGTACTCCTCGAGGCACGTCGTTACCTCGCGGTCCCAGTCGTAGGACAGGCCGAGCCGTTTCAGCTGGTTGTCGCGCATGAAGGCGATGTTCTCCAGGGTCCACTTCTGCGGGTGGATCCCATGCTTGATCGCCGCGTTCTCGGCCGGCAGGCCGAAGGAATCCCAGCCCATGGGGTGGAGCACGTTGAACCCGCGCATCCGCTTGTAGCGCGAGATCACATCTCCGATGGCGTAGTTCCGCACATGGCCCATGTGGATCCTGCCCGAGGGATAGGGGAACATCTCAAGGCAGTAGTACTTCGGCTTCGAGGCTTCCTCGGACACCTTGAAGGTCTTTGCCTCGGCCCACGCGCGCTGCCAGCGTTCTTCCACCTTCTTGAAATCGTACCGTTCTTCCAAAAAAGCCTCCCCTATCAGTAAAGCGCTGTACCTTCCCAAGCGGAGCTAACCCGTCACGAGCCTGCGGTCGCCTCTTTACGGCAAACAACAGATTTCGCTCTGATAGTGCCCAGCTATTTTGCCTCATGCATGATGCGCTCGGCACTCCGTGCCTTGAGCAATTGCGATTTGTCCCGGGTCCCTCAGTGTTTCACCCCTGCCTTCACAAACTGTTCGATGATGATCAGTTCCTTGGTGTTCAGGTTGATAAAGCTGACGCCGCTGATGACCCGCGCTCCGGAGCCGGACACCCGCACCACGATACAGTCAGCCGTGATCTCCACGTGACCGAGACTGAATGAACAGGTGATGGCGTCCCCCTTCCTCAAGGCCCGGTCGGTCTCGATCAGCATGCCGGAGATGCTGATGTTTCGGGACATGGCGAAAAAGGACTTCTCCTGCTCCCGGCCCTTGACCGATGCGCGGAGCAGCACCCGCATCTCCTTGCGCCGCGGGATCACCAGTAGTTCCGACACCTTGGAGAAGAACAGGACCGGGTCTATGGGTTTAGGAATGACGGCGTTGGCCTGTCCCCCGGCGCAGTCGGCGGCACCAGCCGCGGAGGAGTCGCAGACCATGACGATGGAGACCCTTCTCAGGTCTTCGTCCTCACGCAGGAGCGAGCAGAGCCTGGGGCCTCCCATGAGCGGCAGGTCCGCATCCGTGATGATGAGGTCCGCGCGATGGACCCCGTGAAGATTCAGGATCTCTTCCGAGGTTCGGGCGGGATAGGCCGTGACGCTTCCCCGGCTGAACAGGGTTTCGTGGCCGCCGATTAAGTGCAGGACGCTCCGCGCGATTATGACTTTTTTCATGATTCTCGGGATTGGTGCCGAGGTCCCGGACTGGCAGAACACCGGCCTTCCGGAGTGGTTAGCCCTGAGAGAGGCCGATTCTCCCAATGGCGATAGACAATCCTGTTTATCAGGACTGCCGGGGGATACCAGCCGCCACCAAGTGCGGTTTGCTTATTGCTCCTCCCGGGGTGAAGCCCTGCCTATTCCCGAAGCCACCCGGGATAGGCATCTGCCCTGCGTGCTTCCTCGGGAAGGTCGACCTCGAGCATGCGCCTGGTCTGACTCATGTCCTTTTCGATCTTCAGCTTCTTTTTTTCGAGGCTGGAGCGGGTCTTTTTCTTCTTCGTTGCGATCTTCTTCGGCTTCTGGTCCTGATCGTCCAGCTGTTTGAGGACCAGGTCGTACTCATCCTGCTGGTTCCGGAGCTTCAGGCGGTAATTCGCCGCCCTCTTGCGCCAGTACTCCTCGCCGTGGCCGTTCTTGTCCCTATGCTCCCGCGACGCGACGGTATCGTCCGGCCGAGCCGGCGGCGCCGGCTTTTCTCCCACGCTCACCCGGCTCTCGTCCGGCTTCACGGTAGTCGCGCGATCACGGTACTCCTGCGGGACCTGTTTCGGGTCGTTGGTGAAGAATTCCTTGCCGTCCTTGTCGACCCAGCGGTAAAAGTCGGCATAACAAGGTGCGGCAGCGAGCAGCAGGAAGCAGAGCCACGGCATCAGGGATCGTTTCATCGATAAGGCCTCCGGCAGGGGGAATGAGGTAAAAAAATAACACAATTAGCAGGGCTTCGCAAGATTTTTTCTTGAACCAATGCGTCCAATAATGATATAGTCCCTTCTGCAAATTCAAATCGCCGGGAACGGGCCTCATGCCCGTCCCCCAGCAGGCTCACAACCATGTCAAGACCTGTCGTTTCCATAGTCGGACGGCCGAATGTCGGCAAGTCCACATTGTTCAATCGCATCCTCGGGAGGAACTTCGCGATCGTCGAGGACCAGCCCGGCGTCACCCGGGACCGCAACTATGCCGAGGCGGAATGGGAGGGGAAGCGCTTCCTGCTCGTGGACACCGGCGGCTTCGAGCCCGAGACCGAGGACTCGATGTACATAAAGATGCGGGAACAGACCACGCTCGCCGTGGAGGAGGCGGACATCATCATCTTCCTGATGGACGGCAGAGAGGGGCTGCTCCCGGCGGACATCGAGGTGTCCCAGCGCCTCAGGGCATCGGGCAAGCCCGTGATCTACGCCGTGAACAAGGTCGACGGCGAGAAGCAGGAAGGGCAGCTTCCGGACTTCTACCGCCTCGGGATCGGCACGCTTTTCTCGGTATCGGCAAAACACGGCCCCGGGTTCTCGGACCTCATGGACGAGCTTGGCCGTCTGCTGCCTGCCGGCCCCCGGGATGAGGAGGAACCGGAAGCGGACATCCTGCCCCGGATCGCCATCATCGGGCGCCCCAACGTGGGCAAGTCATCCTTCGTGAACGCGCTCATCGGGGAGGACCGCATGATCGTCAGCCCGGCGGCCGGCACGACCCGGGACGCCGTGGACAGCCTGTACACCTACTACGGCAAGAAATACGTGCTCGTGGACACGGCCGGCATCAGGAGCCGCGGCAAGATCAGTCAGGGAGTGGAGAAATACAGCGTGATGCGGGCCATGAAGACCCTGAGCAGGGCGGACGTGGCTCTGGTGCTGATCGATGCTGCCGAGGGCATCACGGAGCAGGACGAACGGATCGTGGGGCTCGCCCACGAGGAGGGCAAGGGGATCATCATCGTGCTGAACAAGTGGGACCTGGTGCCGGACAAGGAGCAGGCCTACAAGCAGTTCATGGCCGACGTCCAGCAGCGGCTCAAATTCGCTGACTATGCCTCGGTGATCACCATCTCGGCCCAGACGCGCCAGCGGATCACGAAGGTTTTCGAAGAGATCGACCGGGTGATCGTGGAGCGTGAAAAACGCGTCCCCACTGCGGAGCTGAACAGGGTCTTCGAGCAGCTCGCGGCGCGGCACGAGCCGCCTCTGTACCGCTCCAAACGGGTGAAGTATTACTATATTACGCAGGTGTCGATCAAACCGCCAACATTTGTCGTGTTCGTCAATTACCCCGAAGGCGTCCACTTCTCCTACATTCGCTACATCGAGAACAACCTGCGGGAAGCCTTCGGGTTCCATGGGTCGCCCGTCCGGATCTACGCCAAGAGACGCAGGGACCAGGAGGAAGGCAAGCCCACGCGTCCCCGCCCCACCGGGGAAGAGGGACTAACAGGCAGTCGAAAACGCCGGTAAGCCATCTTCCTGCACGAAGTGAAGGATCTGATGCATTTGGACATGCGAGATTCTTCGCTTCGCTCAGAATGACTTGCTCGGCATGCATGGAATTCCCCCCCTATTCATCTTCCGCCGCGTGAAAACCCCCGCACCGGTCGCCGCGCAAACGGCCTGCCTTTCATTGCTTCGTTTTAAGAAAAAACCAGAATGATGCCCGGGAGAACCGGGAGGGAAACTGCGGACGGAACGGCACGTACCGGGGCAAGGATATGGAGCCGCGTCTGCAGGGAAGAGATGGTCCGGCCGGAGCCGGGCGTCTCCGGAGGTCCTTCACCTTTCAGACAATGGCATCGAGGACGATGAAGAGAATGTTCTCGCCGACAAAAACGACGACCGT
Organism: Nitrospirota bacterium; assembly: GCA_035516965.1. NCBI lineage: Bacteria > Pseudomonadati > Nitrospirota > Nitrospirota bacterium. Next base: position 44,324 of record DATIZR010000049.1, on the reverse strand, counting down.
GAGCGCCATGAACACGCGGCAGACCTTGTTCGGCGATACCCTGACGCCCGCCAGCAGGCCAAAACTGGCAATGAACCAGAAGACCGACACCCACATGAGGCCGAACGGCGCCACCCAGAGGATGAGCATCGAGATGAACGATCCGAGCACCAGGTAGGGCATCCAGACCAGGCGGAACATAGACCCCCCGGATGCGGAGGTTCGCCTCGCCCTGAGCGCGGTGATCAGGAACACCTGCCACCACGACCCGAGAAACATGAACATGACGCCATAGCGGTCGAACCGGTGCAGCAGCTGCACGAACAGGGGAAAACGGTGGTACTCCAGGCCGACAATGGTGAAAATAAAAATGGCCGGGATGAAAGCGATGAATCCGTAACCGCAGGCATCCATCACGACGGTCCTCGCCGACTCCGCCCCGCTCTGGTTCCGCAGGAACCGCGCCGTGCGGAAGAACTCGATGCCCGCGATGAGCGGTATGATCAGATAGGCGATCTGCTGATACCGGTAGCCTTCCATGCCAGCCTCCTCCCTGTTCCCTGACCCGCCGCGGCACGGCGAGCCACTTGCCTCACCCCGGCGCTCTCCCGATATTAATGACAGCAGCTTGCGTTGTCAAAGAAAATCGGCAGCCAGCCTCATCTGCGAGCCAAGCCGCGATTGTCATAAGAAATACTCTTATAATTTGAGAGGCGCAGGCTGTTGACCGGCACGATGAACCTGCTGTTCCGCGATGCCAAGGCGAATCGATGCACCGCCTGCGACGCGGCCGGGACTCCCTGCTTCGCACACGCCCGCTTCGATCACAGCTTTTCCCGGTAGCCACAGCGGTCCTGTTCTGTTATAATTTTTGCATCAGCACGCGAAGCACTCAATCCTCCCTTCGACTGCATCGAAACCTTCACAGAAAAGGAGCACCGATGGCGCTTCCCCGGTTCACCGTCATCATCATCGGCGCGGGCCCTGCCGGCGTCACGGCCGCGGGCGCCCTCGCCGGGGCCGGCATCTCCGTTGCCCTGCTCGAGGCCGGCGTGTATGCGGGAGCAGAAAACTGGTCGGGCTGCGTCTACTTCACCGAGAGCCTGGCGGCTGAGGACTGCTTCGGCCCCGTAGCAGTGGCGTCCGCGCCGTTCGAGCGCGCGGTCGCAAAGCGGGGGACCCTCATGCACAATGGCCAAGACGTGGTCGGGCTGGAGTTGCGCGACCGCGAGGCGTTCCGGGACTGCTATACCGTGCTCAGGCCACTCTACGATCCCTACTTCGCAAACCTCGCGGCGCGTAAGGGCGCCGTCCACCTCCCCGGCACCACGGTCACTTCGCTCATCAGAAACAACAACAGGGTGGTCGGCGTGGATACGAACCGGGGAGCGCTGTACGCGGACGTTACGTTCCTCGCCGAGGGAGACGCGTCGCACCTGGTCCGTGCGGAACAACTCGAACGCCTGCCTCAGCCGCACTTTCTCCAGGGCGTGAAGGCCGTGCTTTCGCTCGGCGAGGATGAGATCGAGAAGCGGTTCGGTCTCAAGGCCGGGGAAGGCGCTGCCTACGAACTGCTGCTGCGAAATCCGGCAATCGGGGGAAGGACCGCGCACCTGAACATCGGAGGCTTCCTGTACACGAACCGCGACAGCCTCTCGCTCGGGTACGTAGCGCCCCTCGACAATATCCGGGACAATTTTCGCGGAAGCCATGATGCCATTTACGAGTGGATGCGCGGTCTCCCTTTCATCGGGGACCTGATCGAGGGCGCGACGCTCTCGGCGTACGGCACCAAGATCATCAGGAGCGGGGGGTGGCACGAGCGGCCCCTGCTCGTCCAGGACGGCTTCGCCGTGGGCGGCGCGTCAGCCAATCTCGGCATCGACATTCCCTTCCCCAATTTTACCGGGCCCTCCTCGGCAACGGGACTCTTCTTCACCCGCGCGGTGAAGAACATCCTGAAGCGGGGCGGCTCCTTTGACGAACGGGAACTGGCCGGCGAGTATATCGAGCCGCTGCGGGAGAGCGCCTGCGGCAGGAATGCCGAACATCTCTCCCGGTGGCCGGCCTATTTCGGGAGTTCCCATGTTCTATTCGGCAGGACCCTTGATACGGTCTGCGGGACAATGCATTTTCTTTCGACCAACGGCCACGTTGAGACCGGCAGGTTCCTCAGAAGCAACATCCTCTCCTTAAAGGGATTGCGCGAAATCACGGTCGACACGGTCCGCGCTGTTGGCGCTCTCAGGCTCGGGAAACCCCTCCTCGCGACACTCTTCAATCCGGCGACATTCTGGCGATGGACCATGAACCTGGTGAAGACATCCGCGAATCGTGATCAGAAGCTGCGCTTCATCCTGCACATCCGCGGCAGGGAGATCGAACCTGCATCGCTTCCCTGGCCGGTCGGCTCGCTGTTCGAACGCATGTCCCCGGCGCTCTCTCGCGCACTCGCGCAGGTCTACGCCAATAACGGCAAGCCGCTCGGGAAAAAGCTCAGCCGGGCTGTCCGTCACGTTCTTCAAGGCTTCCGGCTCACCGACATTGCGCTCCTGCCCGCGTACGCAACGGCGCTCTTCTTCATCGCGCTCGGAACAGCCGTCGTTGATGCGTTCCGCTTTTACGTGCTCAAGACACCCGTTGACATACTCCTTGCCGAGCCCGTCATGGCATACCAGGAGTCGCTGAGAAAAGCGAGGGACCTCGACCTCGTAAAGCCGTCCCTGAGCCTCGAGGCAAAGCTCGCTACGAACACCTACCGCGTGGGTGCCGGTTCCCATATCCGGACGCTCTGGCCTGAATCCGTTGCGACTCAGCCCGCGATGTCCCGGAGCGGCCTGTGGCATGTCTGCCCTGCCCGCGTCTATGTCTACGATGTCCCGCCCTTCTCCGGACGCGGCAAGGTCACGGTCAATTTTGAAAACTGCATCAAGTGCGAATCTTGCTGGCGCGCCGAGCCGGGTCGCGCTTTGTGGGGCAGGCACACGGACCACAAACTCATCTACCGGCCCGAAAGTGCCTCATTGTCGGTTCTCCTCGACACGCTCAAGACCGGCCGATCGCAGGAACGTGCCCCCGTCAAAGACGGCGACCTCGCCTGGCAGGAGCCGGGGCCCCTGGATCCTGCCCGCCGGCAGTTCGTGCATGCTGTCCTCCATGCCTCGTCCGCATTCAGGGAAAGCGTGGAGAAGCTCCCTCTTTCCGCGGACAAGGCGCGAACGGCATGGCCCCTCTCTCTCGGCCTGAGACTTTCGGAAAAGCTGACATACCTCGATTCCGCCCTTGCAGACAGCAACGAACATGATTTGGCCCGGATGGTCCGATACGAACGCGCTGCCCTAGGGATCAGGCTTGGTGAGGGCAGGCTGTTCCATGCGCTTTATTGCAGCGCCAGGATCGAGGAGCGGATCACGGCGAGGTTTTCAAATCCAGCCTCTCAAGGCGGCAGGAAACATCCTCCCCGGGACAAGAGGGACGGACGGGGATTTTCGTATGAGCACGTCTCGGCAGTGTTTCCCGACCGGGTCGTAAAACAATGGGAAGATTCGCCCATGCCCGAAGCCTCGTGCGAGATCCTGAGGACGTTGATTTCCGATCACCGCGACTCTCCCTTTGAAATGGTGCGCGTCCTCTCCTCGGTCAATCCCGCGCTCGGACTGATCGCCTCCCACCAGCTCGCCGCCACGGGCATCCTTTCCCGGGCAGGCTTTACTCCTGACCCGGGCGTGTGCGCCGTGGACGGACATCATATCGAGATCACGCAGACGCAGGAAGGTGTCCGGCTCAAGGGATTTCTAAGCCTGGTGCCCGCTGCTGCCGGCCGCACCCTGCTTCTGTGCGCGGGCAACAGCGGATACCTGGTCCCCTTCACTCAGTCGGGCGTCACGATCACGCCTGCGCCCGCCATCGGGTTCCGGGCGGCAGGTCTATCCGATATCGGGATCGATTGCCTCGTGGAAAAGCAGGCCTTGGCCATCCAGGGACACTCCCCGGTCCCCGATGCACGCTCCTGTCTCGCCATCGCGCTCGGCGCTGCCGACTATCTTTCCCTCCGCGTGAAGGAACATGCCTCAGGGAGGGTCCAGTTCCCGGGACAGATGATCGACACGGAAGGCCGGGATGGCATCGCGAAGCTCGGCGCGGTCAAGGCGCTGATCGCGCGGATCGAAGCCTGGCGGATGCTGCTGCAAACTCTTTATGATGTTAGCTTTCACTCCGAAGTCCCGACGCGACACTCCGAACTCGGTCTTCTCTTTTCAACGATCGCGGCCAAGGCCTTCGGGCCCGAGCCCGGCAGCATGGGCTACGACGCCGGGCAGGTCTTCGGCGGCTTTGCCTATTCCGAGGACGACCTGCTCTCGCGGTTCTACCGGGACAGTTCCCTGTTCCGGTTCCTGGCCCCGGGATACGGCGCGGCTGCCGCGTTGAATCGTACGCTCGCTGGGCAGGACCTCGAGCAGGCAATACCCTTTCTCGGCAGTCTTGACACCGTGCAGGGCGAACCGCTGCAGCCTCTCGCCTTTCGGTTACACGCCATCATGAAGAAGTGCGCCGATCTGGCCGGGCAGCCGGACGCTTCGCTCGCCGGGGAAGCAAAAGCCATGGTCACCGCCCTTCGCGGAATGCTCGTCTCCATCGAGGAAGCCTTGAGCCGAGGGGAAGGGAGCGAGACGCGCGCGGCGGCTGCCGAGGTCCTGCTCGGCTTGGCGGAAGACGCTGTCATGCAGGCGTCGCTCTCCGGGGGCCGCGGTTCAGTACCTCCCTCGTCTGTCTTTCCCGTTGCGCCCCCGAGCACCGCTATCATGGAGGGCACGGACTACGATGCGTTCTGCACGGCCCCGGGCGCGCCTCACCGATCGGGGAGCTTCCTGGCGACCGTGTTCGACCGTTCGCCGCGGTTCGTTCCCGAGATGCAGATGGATGACCCGAAGCTCAGGGCGCGCTGGGCAGATCTCGTGAACTGGTTCAGGCAGAACTGCTCTGAAAAGCAATTCAACGGCCTGGGCTTCGAGCGCAGCATCGACCGGTCCCATCATCTGCCGGCGGAGATCATACAGGCGGCAAAGAACGGCAAATGGCTCGCCACCTATATCCCCCAGTCGCTCGACGGCCTCGGCTGGCGCAAGGCGGAATACTACCTCCTGAACTCCGCGGCCGGCAGCTTCGGCGACGCGTCCATTGACCTCCTGATCATGGCAAGCACGAGCATCGGCACGACACCGATCCTGCTCGGGCTCGAGGAGGAGCTTCCCCGCGTGCGCGAGGAACTGACCCCCCTCGTTGAAGACGAAGGCAGACTCGGCAGCATCGGCGCCCGGCTCGCGAGGCTCATCCGCGCCCTGTCCAGACCCAACCCGGCATGGATCAGGAAAGAATACGAAGCGATCATGAAGCTGGTGGATGACCGGATCCGCCATACCCGCGTCGTGAAATATCTTGCCGCACATTTTCTGAAAGCCTTTTACGGCGCGGGCATCGCCGGCCAGCGCGGCGATTTCGGCGCATTCATGGAGGATCTCAGGCATGCCGGCGGGCTCTTCGATAAGGTCATGCCCGACATCCGTGCCTCCCTCGAAGAGCTTCCCCGGCGCGAGCGTTGCCACCGGCTCTTCCTCCGCTACCTCGGCCACAGCGCGGTCAGCGCCTTTGCCCTGACCGAACCGACAGCAGGCTCGGACTCTGGCGGTGTCCAAACTACGGCTAAACTGTTGAAAGCAAGAATGACGCCGCTCGATGACGGCAGGTACTCCTTTCAGCCGCAGGGCGATGAGGAGAGCTTCCGGTATCTGATCGATGCGGACAAGATCGTCTTCACGGATGTCGGAATTGCCTATGAGACGCCGGACAAGCAGAAGCAGCCGATCCGCTATGACCAATACGATTACAGGACAGACCAGGGGTCCCGCTACTATCTCTATAAAGGAAAGGAATGCCCGTTCCATGACATCGGCCAGGTGCGCAGCACGGACAACGGCTCCCTGTACGAGTACTACAGCCTGACGGGCGCCAAGATGTGGATCACGAACGGGAGTATAGCGACGCAGTTCTGTTTGTACGCACGGACACCCGAGGGCGTGACCGGTTTCATGGTGGACCGGCACAGCGAGGGGCTCAAGGTCGGGGCAGACGAGAAGAAGACCGGCCAGCGAGGCTCGCCCACGAACGAGATTTCCATCGACAGCGTGCGGGTACCGCGAGAGGCCGTGATCGGGTACGAGGGACATGGCCAGGTGAACGCGCTCGAGACCCTGAACGTGGGGCGGTGCGGACTTGCCGTGGTCTCCGGTGCGCTGATGCGCAAGCTCCTGGCCGAGGCGAACGCAGCGATACCTGCTTCGGAGGAACGCGACAGGCTGCTGGGCGAGGCAGCGGCCATCCTGTTCGGCAGCGAGTCCCTCGCTTCCTACCTGATCGGCCTGTTCGACCGGCCCCATGAGTCGGTGCGCATGGAATCGGCCATCGCAAAATACGTCTGCTCCGAGGACATCCATGAACTGATCACACTCGTGGAGCAGGCCTACGGCCCTGCGGGCCAGACCGAAAAGCATCTACTCGAGAAAGCGCGGCGCGACAGCCGCATCCTCACGATCTACGAAGGCACGAACGAGGTCCAGCGCTTCCTCATCCTGAAGGACCTGATCGCCATGGCAGCAAACTGGCCGGAGCTCTCCGAACAGGAGGGCCCTGATGCCGACCGGACGCTGGCAGCATGGAAGAACCGGCTCCGTTCCTATGTCAGGGAAGCCAGCCGGACGCTCGGCGACACGGGCTGGTCCGATGCCATGCTCCAGCCCGCGCTCTTCCCCCTTTCCGAGATGGCCGGTGAGATCCTGCGGCTCGAATGCATCCGGTACCGCAGGGAGTGGCTGAATGCCCGGCGTCCCGCCTTTGACCTGCATCTCCCGGACTACGGCATGAACATGCTTTCCGCCGGCCGCAGGGCGGCCGAGAGGACACGTACGCGCCTTGAGCATCTGGAGGAGAAATTCCTGCAGAACTGGGAACAGGTCAGGAACAGCATGGACATGCCCGAGGTGCGACTGGCCGATGCAGCGCTTGATGAGATGTCGCGCAAGGAACCTGCTCCTGTCACGGCACCGGGGGCATTAGCAGTTCCTCTTCGCGCGCTTTCGATCATCAGGCCCGTTGCCGATCTGTCGCCCCGGCCCCGGTTGGCGGACGGGGAATTACGAGAACTCGTGTGGAGGATCAACCCGTCCGACCTGGCGGCCCTGACGCAGCTGCTCGCACTCAAGCCCAGCGGCGATTCATTGGTAAGTATCGACGTGCTCATGCCCGGAGGCGTGGAACTGGAATCGCTTCTCAGGATGACCGCGGGGCCCCGCGCTGACAGCCTCCATCGCCTCGATATCGCCCCTTCGAGCGGACCCGCCGCGTATGTCCCGATGATACAGAACCTCGAAGGCACTCAGCAGTACGACCTGATCGCCGTGGGTGACGCAGGTCTCGACGGAGACCGGAGCCTAGGCGCTTATCTCGCAGGCAGGCTCGATCGGCACCACGAACGGACAAATGAGATCGAGGTCAAGCCCGATGGAAGCGGGTTTGTCCATCCCGCACTTCCGTCGGTCATCAGCATTGCGGGCGCTGCGTCCGAGCCGGAACATAATATCGTAGAATCGATTTCTGCACTGAACTCGCCCATCAGTGTCATGACGTCTGACCAAAAGCTGAATGCTGTTGGAAGTTTTGACCTTCCCTCCGGAGCAAGGTCAACGTCAGCAATAAGCGCCGACCCCCTCTCGGCAGCGGAGTACATCAGGGTCTTCGCAGCGTCGGCAAGCGCGGGAACATCGCAGGATTATCGCGGAGAGCTTCCCCATCATATTCTTACGGACGGCAATGCGATCTGGGCAGTGCTCGAGCCCCATGACCCGAAGGGAAATATCGCCGTGCTCCGCGCCTGCGTCCTGTCTGCCGGACTGGTCAGCAGGAACGTCTGCGCCGTGATACCCGCTCCCCGCGACAAGTGGCCTCAGCTTCTCGGCGTGGCTCGGGCAAATGGCTGCGAGCAGGCCTATTGCCTGGATTCACGGAACGGGAGGCTCACGGAGGAGGGCAAACGGCAGATGCTCCGCCTGATGCTGCAGGCGTCGAACAGCGCGATGATATTCGCGGGCACGGAATGGGCAAGCTCCCTTGCCTACGCGGCCGGCGAGGCGGATGACCCGGGAAACAACGTCCTCCTCTGCTCAGGAGTAACGGACGTAACAAGGGAAGGCCCGGGCGCTCTTGTCTTTTCGCTCCCCGCCTATGAAGGCAGACTGATCAGGCGCCATGTCTTCGTGAGCGGCTCCGCATTCGTGACCGTCGCCCCGGAAGCTGATTTCCCGGCGCAGGCACAGAGGCGGGAATTCAAAGCCCATATCCTGGACCTTGCCGTTGATCCCGGCTGGATCATGCCGCTCCCGCCCACAGCGCCGCCGACCCTTGCACAGGCAGACGTGATCATCGACCTCGGGTACGGCATCAGGGACAACTCGGGAATCGCGCTCGCACAGGAGCTCAAGAAGAAGCTGGAGGCGCTCGGCCTTGCACCGATGTTCGGAGCGACGCGCAAGGTCACGCAGGACCTGAAGCTGCTGCCGCTCGATGCCCAGATTGGCCAGACCGGCGTTCGCGTAAACCCCAAACTCATCATCGCCCTCGGCATCTCCGGCGCGCCGCAGCATACCGACTACCTCGGCAGCCGCGCCGAGATCCTCTGCTTCAACAAGGACCGCGAAGCGCCGCTCATGAAACTGAACCAGAACCGGCCCGCCCCGCGCGTGCACCCGATCCCGGGCGACCTGTTCGTGACCGTGAGGGAATTGATCGAACGGCTGGGGTAACGCCGAGAAACGCATTCAGTCTTGTTCCGCCGTCATGCCCAATACCGGGAAATATGATTTTGGAGACGCCTCGAGATAAGCTCGCCCTTGCCCTGTCCTGCCGCGTATCCGGAACCATGCCCCGCCGGCCGATGGTATGGTTTTCCTGTATAATCAGAGCATGATCATTGTCGAGCCCTTTCCCGGGAAACCCGTCGCGGACCATCTCTTCGAGATCGTTGAACGCAAAGGCGTCGGCCATCCGGACACGCTCTGCGATTCCATGATGGACGCCATTTCGATCGCGCTCTCGCAGGCCTACCTCCAGGAATTCGGAACGATCCTGCACCACAACATCGACAAGGGCCTGCTGGCGGCCGGGAGCGTCAGGAAGGAGTTCAAGGGCGGCGAGGTGCTGAAACCCATGGAGCTCACGATCGGCGACCGGGCGACGAGCAGCGCCAAAGGCAGGAGCATTCCCGTGGCGGAAATCGCCGTGGATGCGGCCCGCGCCTGGCTCAGGAAGAACATGCGCTTTGTCGATCCCGAACAACAGGTGAACTACCGGGTTGTCCTCGCTCCCGGGTCGGAAGAGCTGACGGACATATTCTCGCGGCCGGGTGCGGTCAGGGGAGCCAATGACACGTCGGCCACGGTCGGGTATTATCCGCTGAGCCCCACGGAGCAGATGGTGCTCGGCCTGGAGCGGCGCCTCAATTCCCCGGACTTCAAGGCGAGCCGCCCCGAGACCGGCGAGGACGTGAAGGTGATGGCGCTCAGGCACGGGAACGATCTAGACCTTACCGTGGCCATGCCGCTCCTCTGCAGGGAGATCTCATCGGAAAAGGACTACTTCTGGAGGAAGGATTTACTGATTCAGGAGATGAGCGAGTTTTTACGGCAGGGCGCCGGCTCCGGGGAAGTCCGCGTGCATTACAATGCGTTGGACGAACCCGGCAGGGGCATGGACGGCATCTACCTGAGCCTGACCGGCACGTCGGCGGAGGACGCCGATTCCGGTCAGGTCGGGCGGGGCAACCGTGTGAACGGCCTCATCTCCGTAAACAGGCCGCTCGGCACCGAGGCCGCGGCAGGCAAAAACCCCGTGAGCCACGTGGGCAAGATATACAATATTCTCTCGCACCGCCTGGCGGAAAAATTGTGCCGCGAGATCGAGGGCATCCGGGAAGCCTATGTGTATCTCGTGAGCAGGATCGGCTCGCCCATTGACCAGCCGCAGATGGCGGCTGCCCAGGTCGTGCTCGAGCGCGGGCTGGAGGTCAGGGATGTGTCGAGACGTGCGGAAGAGATCATCGAACGCGAGCTCGCGGGCATCGCCGGATTCTGCAGGGAATTGAGCGAGGGGAAGCACCCCCTGGGATGAGATTGCAGGGTACGGGAGTGCAGGTAAATTTCAGCGGCTGAAGACGGCGCGCATAGCTCGTTTCACGGCAGGTCCGTGCGATTGATCCTGATGGAGCTTGCACCATACCAACTGATTACCGGGGATGTGTATATGGCTTTTCCGGAAGGGCATGCGGGGACCGTTCTTCCGGACATCCCCTGACGCCCCGGCAGGCCTGCGCCGGTGACTGACCCCGTACTTCGGCTCAGACCCTGTTGCAGGCCCGGCTGGAGATGGCTTCCCACATTTCCTCGTTGATCTCTTCGAGATACTGGCCGATCTCGAACTCCCTGCCGCACACCGTGCAGCGCAGCACTGCTCTGCGTCAGCCAAGCCGGAGGGTCACTACGTTATTGCAAACCTTGCATTTCATGAACAAACCTCAAGCCTGCATCAACCACAGAGAACACCGGGAGATGCCGGAAAACGACACAGCCCTCGTGTTGCAAACGGTTTCCAGATTCAGGCCTTTCTCTGCGCCCTCTGTGGTTAAAGTTTTTACTCGACGATGTCCAGCTTGATCGACAGCTCACGGAGCTGCGCCGGGGTCACCCGGGAGGGCGCCTCGGTCATGACGCAGACCGCCTTCTGCGTCTTCGGGAACGCGATCACGTCGCGGATGGATGTCGCGCCCGTCAGGATCGCCGTGAGCCGGTCGAGCCCGAAGGCCAGACCGCCGTGGGGCGGCGCGCCGAACTCGAGCGCTTCGAGCAGGAAGCCGAACTTCTTGCGGGCGTCCTCCTCGCTGATGTTCAGCAGGCCGAACATCTTCGACTGGACCTCGGAGCGGTGGATGCGGATGCTGCCGCCGCCGATCTCGGAGCCGTTCAGGACGATGTCGTACGCCTTGGCCCGGACCTTGAGCGGGTCCGATTCCATGAACGGCAGGTCCTCGTCCCGGGGAGCCGTGAAGGGGTGGTGCATGGCATCGTACCGCTTCTCGTCTGCGTTCCATTCTACCAGCGGGAAGTCCGTGACCCACAGGAAATTGAACCTGCTTTCGTCGATCAGGTTCAGCCGCTTACCCAGAAGCAGCCGCAGATACCCGAGCGTTTCCGCCACGACCTTCCGGTTGTCGGCGATGAACATCATGAGGTCTCCGCGCTTCGCACCGAGCCTGTCCGCAATAGCCTTGACCTGGCCGTCCTTGAAGAATTTCGCGATGGGCGATTCGAAACCGGAATCGACCACCTTGATCCAGGCCAATCCCTTCGCTCCGAAGATCTTCGCTTCGTTCGTGAGGTCGTCCACTTCCTTGCGGGAAAGCCCCGCCATGCCCGGCGCCGCGAACCCTTTCACCTGTCCGCCAAGCTCCACGGCCTGGAGGAAGACCTTGAAATCCGACGCCTTCGCGATATCGGAAATGTCTTTCAGCTCGAGCCCGAAGCGCGTGTCCGGCTTGTCAGAGCCGTAGCGGTCCATGGCCTCCTGAAAGGCAAGCCGCGGGAACGGCCGCTGAAGCTCCACGCCCTTCACGGCCCTGAAGACCTCCGCGAGCAGCTCCTCCATGAGCGACATCACGTCCGCCTCCTCCACAAAGGACATTTCGAGGTCGATCTGGGTGAACTCGGGCTGCCGGTCGGCGCGCAGGTCCTCGTCGCGGAAGCACTTCACGATCTGGTAGTACCGCTCGAACCCGGCAACCATCAGGATCTGCTTGAAGAGCTGGGGAGACTGGGGCAGCGCGAAGAACATGCCTGGGTTGACCCTGCTCGGGACGAGATAGTCGCGGGCGCCTTCCGGCGTGCTCTTGGTCAAAAAAGGCGTCTCGACGTCGACGAAGCCGTGGTCGTCCAGGAAGCGCCGCACCGTCCGGGTGATCGCGTGCCTGGTCAGGAGCACCTTTTGGAGGCTGGGGCGCCTCAGGTCGAGGTAGCGGTACTTGAGCCTGATGCTCTCGGCCACGTCCGTCTCGTCTTCGATCATGAAGGGCAGGGGCTTGGACGGGTTCAGGACCGTCAGTTCGCTCACGAGAACCTCGATCTCTCCGGTGGGAAGCTTGGTGTTCACCGTATTGCCCGGCCGGGGAGCGACCGTTCCGGTGACCGAAAGCACAAACTCGCTCCGGATCTCATGGGCGGTCTTATGCGCCTCAGGGGATGTTTCGGGATTGATGACCACCTGCGTGATCCCTGCGCGATCGCGGAGATCGATGAAAACGAGCCCGCCGTGGTCCCGCCTCGTGTTGACCCAGCCCATGAGCGTTACCGTGGCGCCCACATCCTTCCTCGTCAAGTCGCCGCAGGAATGTGTTTTCTTCATTGTTTTCACCGGTGTGGAACCTTTCTCTGATTGATGCAAAACAGGCTGGATAATAGCATCCCCTCCGTTGCAAAGTCAAGCTTTGGATGGCTTCGGGCAAGGCGCGTCCCTGCAGACGGAAGGATTCTCTGGCGGGCTGAGAGGGCAGGGAGACTAAAGAGGAACTGAGGTCGGAACACGTGGCTGGGACACAACCTGCTGATGTCCGGGGCACTTCCCGGCACTGAGATCCTGACTTTTTTCTGGCTGGAAACGACCGGGAAGAAAAGGCAAAAAAAGGCGGTGAAAGATCACCGCCTCAATCGTATCAGAACGGACCGCTGCAACCAGGATGAAAGGCTAGATGGCCTTCTCTTTCCAGCATTTATCGCAGAGCCACATCATGCCGCGTACCCTGCCCGTCGTGGTCATCATCTTTGCCGCCTGCATGGGCTTCCCGCAGCACTGGGGAACATTCAGATTCACGACCGCTTTTTTGGTCGCCGCCTTTGCGGTCTTGCTCATTTCTGCCATGGGACATCACCTCCGGGTCAAATTCAAACAAACCTGTGCATTTTAACCATATCGCAAGAAATGTCAACACAATTTTCTGCAAAAGACTGTATACCAAAGTCAGAACTTCTGAAACCGGTATCGCACGACCTAGGGAAGATGAAAATGGCAAAAGGTGCGCATGAATAATCTTAATTTGAGAAAAAGTAAATCAGAAATTAAAAAAGTTTTTCTTGACTCCCTTGAATCCGCTTTGGTATTATGATTTTCCAATAGTATGAGGGGGATGCGCCTGGATGGAACTGTCTCAGGGATTAACGCCGTATATCCTGCTGTATGCGCTCGCCATGGGCTTCATCTCGTTTGCATCTCCCTGCATTCTTCCGCTCATCCCCTCCTACGTATCGTACATAACCGGGATAAGCTACGACGAACTGGTGGACCGGGAATCTCGCAGGAAGAACATGAACATAACCCTGCTCCATTCCCTGGCGTTCGTAGGGGGATTCTCGCTGATCTTCGTGCTCCTGGGAGCCACGGCGAGCCTGGCGGGAAGCGTCCTCTCCCGGCACCTCGACACGATCCGGATCGTCGGCGGCATCCTCATCATCATCATGGGCGTTTTCGTGATGGATGTGGTCAATATCCCGTTCCTGCAGCGGGAGGCGAAGATCCATCTCAAGAGCCGGCCCGTCGGCTTTGCCGGCACCGTCGTCGTCGGGATGATCTTCGGCGCAGGCTGGACCCCCTGCACGGGCCCGTTCCTGGGGTCGGTGCTGGCCTTGGCCATGACTACGGACACGCTCGGCAGGGGCATGGCGCTCCTGGCATGCTACTCGATCGGCCTGGGCGTCCCCTTCATCCTGTCTGCCGTCGCCATCAGCGCATTCCTCTCGTCCTTCGAGCGGCTGAAGAGGCATTTCCGGGCAATAAAGATAGCAAGCGGCGTCATCCTGATCGCCATGGGGCTGCTCCTGGTGACCGATAAGATGACGATGCTCACATCCTCTATTCTGAATGCATGGGAGACGGTGAAAAAATTATGGTAGCTGACGGCCTGGACGTTTTGAAAGACAAGGATGCACCGCTCTACACCATGGGTGTTGCGGCAAAGCTCGTGGGGACCACGGCACAGACGCTCCGCCTCTATGAGAAGCACGGTTTGATCCTTCCGACCCGCGAGCGCCGGAACAGGCTCTACACGGAGAATGACATCAAGTGGCTTCGCTGCATCCGGGAGTTGATCCACGCCAAAAAGATCAGCATCGAAGGCATCAAGAAGCTTCTTGACTATGCGCCCTGCTGGGAGATCAAGGACTGCCCCGACGAGCGGCGCGCGACCTGCACGGCGTTCACGGACAAGGGGAAACCCTGCTGGGAGACGACCCGCTGCAAAATGGAGAACGATTGTACCACCTGCGTGGTGTTCCTGAAGAACGGCAAGAAGGCGGCGAAAAAATGAACCAAGTCTGTAGACCGGATTAACAACTCCGCAATACCTATCAAAAAAATCCCGGACAGAGCTCTGCCCGGGATTTTGTGTTTCGATACTGCTTCTTCGTGCGGCTCTGGTTTCGCGCTCGCGGTCAGGGATGTTCCTCCACCCATACCTCTCCCTCGGAAGTGGTCTCCTTCTTCCAGATCGGCGTGATCCGCTTCAACTCGTCAATGCAGAACCGGCAGCCTTTGAACGCCTCGTCGCGGTGCATTGCGGCGACGGCGATCAGCACGATGTTCTCCCCCACGGGCAGCGTTCCCACGCGGTGGATGATCGAGACATCGATCACCCCGTATTCCCTGATCGCACGCTCCCTGATCTCCGCAAGCTTCTTCTCCGCCATCCCCGGATAGTGCTCGAACTCCAGCTTTGACACGGCCTTGTCCCGCGAGATGTCGCGCGTGGTGCCCAGGAAGGTCACGATGCCGCCGATCGAGTTCGATGACTGCTTCATTCGTTCGAGCTCCTCGTCGACCGAGAAAGGCTCGTGCTGGACCCTGATCGGCGCCCGTCCGCTCCCGCCCGAAAAAGGCGGCATGAGCGCCACCTCGTCCCCGTCGCGGACAGGCGCGTCCTGCCTCACGAATTCCTGGTTGACGGACACCATGATCCTGCCCGGTGACAGGAGGTCCGCCAGCGCAGGATAAACGGCCGCCACCTGTTTCAACAGATCAACGACCGGCCCTCCTGAATAGGGCACCTGCAGTTCATCCCGTCCTGCCCGGTCCTTTAATATGGCGAAGAGCTTGATCGTAATCATATAAATGTCTGCAGGAGTAACCCTGAGAGGTCACTCTCCGTAAGCGGCCACAAGGGGCCGCCCCTTCGATGTACGTCACGTTTTCATGCCGACGGATTTTTTGCCATCCGCGAGAAGCGGTTTATCGGACCGGGGGAATATGCCCAGTGCTTCGGCTTCATCGAACAGCCTGCGGACCGCCCTGATTCCTTCCTCGCCCAGATCGATCGAGAAGTCATTCACATAGAGAGCGATATGGCTTTTCATCACCTGCTCGTCCATCTCCTGACTGTGCTTCCTGCAATAGTCCATGACCTCCTGCTCATGCGTCCGGGCGAAGCGGAGGCTTTGGCGGATCCCATCCTCGACGGCGAGCAGAATGTCTTTCCCGAGGGATCGTTTTCCCAGGATGCCGCCCAGGGGGATGGGCAGTCCGGAGTGCCCTTCCCACCATTCGCCCAGATCGAGCAGCTTTTCGAGGCCGTACCGGTGGTACGTGAACCTGCTCTCATGGATGATCAGTCCCGCAGCGGCCTGTCCCGTCGCGACGGCATCCATGATCCGGTCGAAGGTCATTACCTGCACGTTTTGCATCGAAGGGTCATACAATCTGAGCAGGACGAAGGCAGTTGTCATCCTGCCGGGTATCGCGATCATGCCGTGCTTCAGGTCCGGAAGGCCGGTCCCCGGCTTTGCTACGATCAACGGCCCGCATCCCCTGCCGAGGGCGCTTCCGGAACGGAGCAGCGCGTACTGGTCGCGCAGATGGCCCAGCGCGTGATAGGATATCTTGGTGATATCGAGCTCGCCCTCGAGCGCCATCCGGTTCAGCGTCTCCACGTCTTCGAGCTGTTCGCGAAACGCGATGCCGGGGACCCTGACCCTGCCGTGGATGAGAGCGTAAAAGATGAATGTATCGTTCGGGCAGGGGGAATAGCCTATGGTAAGCGTCTGTGTCATAGGTGTTGCACGGGGAAGCTGTGTCCTATCGTTAGATCCGGCATGAGCCGATCGACCTGTGTTCGAGCAGGTGCGCGCGATTCACTGTTTCCATGCCCCCAGGATCCGGAGGACCGCCCTCTGGACAGCATCGGCCGCCCGTGGAATGTCCCATTTGGAGAGATCCCGGTCTTCGACGATGTTCGAAATGGCCCGCACTTCGAGCCACGGCACCTGATGGTACTGAGCGACCTGGGCCGCGGCCGCGCCCTCCATGTTCTCGCACAACCCGTGGTAGCGCGCTTCAAGCTCGCGCGCGCGCGCAGCGGTCCCCGTGCACGTGGACAGGGTGACAAAGGGGCCAGCCTGTACGCGACCGGGGCTGGACTGGAGCGCCTGGAGGGCCTTCTTCAACAGCCCTTCCGGAGCAGGGTAGTCATTGAATATGACGGAGCCGGCGGTCCTGAGCAGCGGGATTCCCATATACTCGGTGTCCTTGAACCCCTCGGCGATCAGGACCCCTTCATCGCCCGCGATTTCCTCGTTCGCCAGCACCACATCGCCGATCGCCGCGCCGGAAGCCGGGTAGGCGCCGCCGATGCCGAAGATGATAAGGGCTTCGGGGTCGTAGCGGGTCATCAGGAGTGAAGCCCCATGGGCCGAATTGACCTTGCCCATACCGGAGACGCAGAGCAGCACGTCGCTGCCGTCGATCGTTCCCTCCATGATGGTTTTGGAGCCTATCACGGCGCTTCTTGCCACCGCTGCCCTGGCCTTCAGCAGTTCTGCTTCGGCCTCAACGGAACAAAGGAGCGCGATCATGGTATAGCTCGTCTCATCGCCGATGCCTCACCCTCTTCAAGGTCATTTCAACTCCAGCATCATGATGCCCGTTCATCTCGCTCAATTCCCGATCGTACCGGCCTTGACCTTTCCCCGGGCAGCCACTTCCCTGAGGCCCATGAGGAGGTCGTCCCAGTCCTCGAACTTGACGATAAAAACCCTGCCAAAGGCGCCTTGCGAATAGCGCATGCCACCCTCCCGGAAGCTACGGATGCCGGGGCTTGCGGATTAAACTACTAAAAAACCCCATAAAAAAGAGGAAAAATCCCCAAAATACCGAAATATACCCCGGAATATACCATACTTTCGATTGCACTTCTATCCTAAATTTGTTATGATGCGCCAAATTTCCAGGAAATTCGCTGTATTTCAGGGAGGACGCATGCTACGTTTTCTCACCGCCGGAGAGTCTCACGGCGAGCTTCTCACGGGCATCATCGAGGGAGTGCCTGCTGGGCTCCTCATCCGTATGACGGACATAGACCGCGACCTGGCCAGGCGCCAGGTAGGGTATGGACGCGGCGGCCGCATGAAGATCGAGAAGGACTCGGTCAAGATCTCCAGCGGTGTCCGCTGGGGCAGGACCCTGGGCAGCCCTATCGGGCTCATGGTCCGCAACAAGGACTGGGACAACTGGCGCGACAAGATGTCGCCCGACCCCATGTTCCTGAACACCGCCGACCCCGTTACCAGGCCCCGTCCGGGCCACGCGGACCTTGCGGGAGCGCTCAAGTACGGCACGCCGGACATCCGGAACATCCTGGAGCGGTCGAGTGCACGGGAGACGGCCATGCGCGTTGCCGTCGGTGCCGTCGCAAAGCGGCTGCTGGAAGAGTTCGGCATCGAGATCATCAGCCATGTGCTCAGCATCGGCGGCGTGTTCGCCAAGGTGCCCAAGGTCTCGCCGCAGGAGATCAGGAAGCGCGCCGAGGCGTCGGAGCTCCGGTGCTCGGACCCGGAAGCGGAAAAGCGGATGATGAAGAAGATCGACCAGGCCCGTGCAGCCGGCGACACGCTGGGCGGCGTGTTCGAACTGATCATCAGGGGCGCTCCGATCGGGCTTGGCAGCCACGTTCACTGGGACCGCAAGCTGGACAGCCGGCTCGCCGGTGCCCTCATGAGCATCCAGGCGATCAAGGGCGTCGAGGTCGGCGCCGGGTTCGGCGCCGCAAACAAGCCCGGCTCCGAGGTGCACGACGAGATCTTCTGGAACAGGAAGCAGGGCTTTACCCGCAGAACGAACATGGCAGGAGGAATCGAGGGGGGCATCAGCAACGGCGAAGCCATCATTCTGCGCGCCGCCATGAAGCCGATCCCCACGCTCTACAAGCCGCTCCGTTCCGTGGACATGGTCACCAAGAAGCCTTTCAAGGCGAGCATCGAGCGTTCCGACGCCTGCGCGGTGCCTGCCGCGGGCGTCGTGGCCGAGGCGGCTGTCGCCGTTGAGATCGCGTCGGCTCTTATCGAGAAGTTCGGCGGCGACAGCATCGATGAAATGAAGCGGAATTACCTTGCCTACGACAAGCTCCTGAAGGCACGGATGGAAGTGGAAGAGGAGCAGGCCAAGAGATAGGCCCGGAATGGCAACCCCCGCGTGCAACGTTCAAAGCACGATCGGTATATTCATGAACGCGGTGAATGACACCCTGAGATTTTCCTTCTGAATATTCTTTGGCATCTGTATTTTGACATTTGAACGGTTATTATCATGTTTAAGAACATCATTCTGACCGGTTTCATGGGCGTCGGCAAGACCAGCGTGGGCACCGGGCTTGCGAAGGATGTGGGCTACCAGTTCGTGGACACCGACCTGCTGATCGAGGCCGACCAGAAGATGTCCGTCACGGAGATCTTCTCAACGAAGGGCGAGCCCTTTTTCCGCGAGGTCGAGTCGCGAGTCATCGGGGAGGTCCTGCAGCGGGAGAGCCAGGTGGTCTCAACCGGCGGCGGTGCGGTGCTCCGGGACTCGAACCGTGAAGCCTTCAAGAAGGCCGGGTTCGTCGTTTGCCTCACGGCCCGGCCCGAGGTCATCTTCGAGCGCGTCAGACACGAGACCCATCGCCCCCTGCTCCGGACCGAAGACCCTCTGGCGAAGATCGGGGAACTGCTCGAAAGCCGGGCGCCGTTCTATGCCCAGGCCGATGCTGTCATCGATACATCGGAGAAGTCTGTCGAGGCCGTGATCACGGAGATCAAGGAAAAAATCCGTTATGCCTATTGTTAACGTGAGCCTGGGGGACCGGAGCTATGACATCGAGATCGGCGCGAGCCTCGACCGCGCCGGCGAACGGCTCCAGGGCCTCGGTTTCGGCCGGAAAATGGCGCTGGTCACGAACCCGACCGTCAAGAAGCTGTACGGCAGCCGGCTGGTCGACAGCCTCAAGGCCGCCGGGTTCCTGGTCCTGTCCATCGAGGTCCCGGACGGGGAACGGTACAAGAACCTCGATTGGGCCAATGCGATCTACACCGCGCTCCTGACCAACAGCTTCGACCGTCAGTCCGCTCTCGTTGCTCTCGGCGGAGGCGTGATCGGCGACCTCACGGGCTTCGCGGCGGCGACCTACATGCGCGGCGTCCCGTTCGTCCAGGTCCCCACGACGCTTCTCGCGATGGTGGACAGCAGCGTCGGCGGCAAGACCGGCGTGAACCACGGCATGGGCAAGAACATGATCGGCGCGTTCTACCAGCCGAAGAGGGTCCTGATGGACCTCGACGTGCTCACCAGCCTGCCCCGGGAGGAGTTCCTCTCGGGCATGGCCGAGGTCATCAAGTACGGCGTCATCCGGGACGCGGTCCTCTTCGAGTACCTTGAGACGAACCGGGACCGTATCCAGGCCCTCGACCCCGATGCCCTGGGGCACATTGTCCGGCGCTCCTGCGAGATCAAGGCAGAGGTGGTTGGCAGGGACGAACGCGAGGGCGGGCTCCGGGCTATCCTGAACTTCGGGCACACGGTGGGGCACGCCATCGAGACCGCAGAGCAGTACACCGTGCGCCACGGCGAGGCGGTCGCCATCGGGATGGTCTATGCATCGCGCCTTGCCCGGGAAAGCGGACTGTGTGACGCGTCGGTGCCGGAGCGCGTGGAGCGCCTGATCCGGTCCTACGGCCTGCCGTGCGATCTTTCGGCGCTGAAGCGGAGGCCGGGAGTGACCGAGCTCATGGATACCATGCAGGTCGACAAGAAGGCCGAGGCAGGCAAGGTCAAGTTCGTCCTTCCCCGCCGGATCGGCGATGCGGTCATCACGAAGGAGTGGGACGAAGGGCGTCTGCGTGGGCTGCTTGCGGGGTGATCTCCCCGGGAGGAAGGAATGAGTGAATATCAGTGGCACTGTCCATTCTGCAATCGAGACCAGATCGTCACCGACGCGGGGCGGCAGGTGGCATTCGCGGACCTCACCCTCGAGAACGCCGAGGGACCACGCCGGCTGGTCGTCAAGTTCGTGGTCTGCCCGGACCCCGCGTGCCGCCAGTTTTCCCTGAGCGCTTCCCTGCACGGCCTGGAGATCTCCGGCAAACGGTCCTACACCGGGAAGCACATCAAGACGTGGGCCCTGATCCCGCCGTCGCGCGCGCGGTCCTTCGCCGTTGACCTGCCTCCCCGCGTGCTCGAGGACTACCGGGAGGCCTGTCTCGCCCTCGAATTTAGTCCCAAGGTGGCGGCGGCGCTCTCCCGGCGCTGCCTCTCGGAAATGCTGCGGGACTTTTGGCAGGTGCAGCCGGCCAGCCTGAGCGACGAGTTCCGCCAGATCAAGGGGACCGCAGACCCGCTGACGTGGGAGACCATCGAATCGGTCAGGGGCACGGGCATGATCGGTGCCCGCATGGACGGCGGGAGCGCCGAGGTCCTCGACACCGAACCGGGAGAAGCCAAGCTCCTGATCGGCCTTATCGAGACGCTCGTCCAGGACTGGTATGTGACCCGGCAGGAGCGGCGCAAGCGGCTCGAGACCATCCGGCAGATCGCCGGTGCGGGTGCTGAAGAAAAATCGCGGGAGATGTGACGGCGTCGCGGTGGCCTCAACCGGTTCTTCGATCAGAACAAGGCAAGCCTTGCCGACGCAGGCCTGGAAGAATCAGCCGCATCGAACATGATGAAAGCAGCTAACCATATTCCCTCCTCGTGACCCCGCGGCCGCAATTTTGCTCGCAACCGGCTCTAGCGGGGCCGGATACCGGCGGTCGGAGATGACGCGAGTCTTGCGGTATACTGAGAACCATCGATGAATCCCGCCGTCCTGCCATATCTCGCTTCCCTGCTTCGCCTGACGCCACAAAGGGTTTATCTCGTCGGCGGGTCGGTCCGTGATCTGCTGATCGGCATCGGTGACATCAAGGATTTCGATCTTTCAATGCCATCGGGCTCCGAGTCGGTTGCGCAGGCGTTCGCGGACAGGATTGGCGGTAGTTTTTTCTTTCTCGACGAAGAGCGGAAAATCTCCCGGGTCGTCAAGCGTGATGCCGGCGGGGATGTCCAGTTTGACTTCACGAACTTCGAAGGTCCCGATCTGACTGCCGACCTCGGGCGCCGGGATTTCACGGTCAATGCCATGGCGCTCGACCTGAGGAAGTTCCTCGCAACCGGGGCGGCCGACGGACTGATCGACCCCTTCGACGGAAGCAGGGACGTGCGCGAGAGAATCGTCCGGGTTACGAGGCCGGACGTTCTCGATGATGACCCTCTTCGCCTGCTGCGCGCCGTCCGGTTCGCGGCCCTGCTCGGTTTCCGCATTGACCCGAAGACTCAGGACCACATCCGTTCACGGGCTGACCTCACGACCCGCCCGGCTCCCGAACGCATCCGGGACGAGCTTTTTCAGGTGCTGGCGCAGCGCGGCGCCGGCAGCTCCCTGGCCCTTATGGACGGCCTCGGGCTCTTGTCACCGCTTTTCCCGGAGCTGGATGCGCTCGGCGGTTTCTCTCCGGGAATGTATCATACCCATGACGTCCGGACACATTCGCTCAAGACCGTGGAGCAGCTGGACTTTGTGCTCGACGACTTGCAGAAGATATCACCGGATCACCACCTTCAGGTCCTGGAGCACCTCGACGAACACCTGGAGCACCCCGTCCCCCGCAAGGCGGCGCTCCGGTTCGCCTGTCTCCTGCATGATATCGCGAAGCCCGACACCTTCACGCACGATGAGAGCGGCCATATTCATTTTTACGGCCATGACAATCTCGGAGCGCTCAAGGCAAAGGACACCTGCGGCCGCTTCCGGCTCTCGCGCGACACTGAGTCCATGGTCACGTCGGTCATCAAGCACCACATGCGTCTCTTCAATCTCTCCGCTCCGGGGGGGCCGGGCAAGAACGCCATGTACCGCTATTGTCGTGACCTGGGCGACGCGCTTCCCGAGAGCCTGCTCCTCTCCCAGGCCGATGCCCGTGCAACCTATGACCTGATGCCGAGGGACAGGTTCATGGACACGGAAAAACCCATGGCCGCTGTTCTCGACTACTACTATGTGAAATTTCTGAAGACGGAGGCAAAACCGCTCGTGACCGGACAGGACCTGATCGACGCGGGACTCACGCCGGGCCCGCGGTTCCGCGAGATCCTTGACCTGATAAAAGAGCGCCAGGCTGAGGGAACGCTAAGGGACCGCCAGGAAGCTCTCGATTTTATTGACAATATGAAGTGATCCTTTCATCGGATTATAATCCTTTTTTATAGTAACCTTATGTTTCCTTATAATCTGCTTGACAACAACAACCGTTTGATTTATAAATGAACCTTGCAGCCGCAGCCTTCGGATAGTGCATCAATTCCACTACTCCACCTTTTACGATCCGTCTAACCTATGGAAGATCATAAACTGAGAGTGTTCTGCGCTGTCGCGGAGACGAAGAGCTTTTCGAAGGCTTCGGAGCTGATCCATTTGACGCAGCCGGCGGTCAGCCTCCAGGTGCAGGCCATGGAGGAGCTGTACGAGACCCGGCTGTTCGATCGTTCCGGCAATTCCATCAACCTGACCCCTGCGGGCGAGATCCTGTACAAGCGGGCCAAGGAGATCCTGGCGCTCTACGCGGAAGCCCAGAAGAACATCAGCGAGATCACGGGCTCGATCAAGGGCTCCCTCTCCATCGGCGCCAGCTCCACCATCGGCAACTATCTCCTGCCCTCGATCATTGCCGCCTTCAAGAAAAAGGTTCCCCAGGTCAACATCTCGCTCGTGGTGAACAATACGAAGACGATCACCGAAAAGCTGAACGCCGGCGAGATCGACATCGCGCTCGTCGAGGGCGACGTGAGCAAACAGCGCTTCACCGTGGACACGCTGCTATCGGACGAGCTCGTGGTGATCATGTCGCCAGCCCATCCCTGGGCCGAACGCAGGAACATACCGGCCATCGACCTGACCAAGGAGCCGATGATTCTCCGGGAAGAAGGGTCGGGCACCCGCCAGATCATCCTGAAGCATCTGGACGACCACGGCATCAAGCTTGACAACCTCAGGATCGCCCTCGTGCTCGGCAGCACGGAATCCATCAAGAGCGCCGTCGAGGAAGGCATGGGCGTCTCCATCGTGTCCGCCTGGGCTGCGCGCTCGGCCATCAAGTACGGCAGCCTGAAGGCGACCATGTTCAAGGACATCAAATTCCACCGCAACTTCAGTATCATTTCCCCGAAGCGGAACTACTGCACCCATACGGCCAAGGAGTTCCTCGGCTTCCTCAAGGTCTACCCGATCAAAGCTCCCATTTCCTGATCCACACCCGCTTCCAGTTCTCCCGCTCGAGCTGCAGCGATGTTTCCCCGATCTCCCTGATGCGGGAGAGTTCCCGGTCGCTCCACGCCATCGCCTGCAGCCCCCGGTCGTCGTCCCGGATGAATACCGCTCCATCGCGGTCCGTCCGATAGATGCGCGATCCCGTTCGCTGATACCGCTCGATGACCTCTTCCGCAGGATGGTGGTAGCGGTTCTCCCGGCCAACGGTCACGACCGCGAGCAAAGGCCGCGCGGCAGCGACGAAGGCCTCGGAGCTCGAGCTTCTGCTCCCGTGGTGCGGCACCTTGAGCAGGTCGCACTTCAAATCTCTCTCCCCGTGGAGCAGCGCCCCCTCCGCCCCGGTCCCGATGTCTCCGGTGAACAGAAGTACGCGGTCACGGAACGCGACCCGCAGAACGAGCGAACGGTCGTTCTCTGCGGCATAGCCCTTCCGCTCCCGCGAGTGAAACGTCGGCACCGGGTGCAGCACATTCAGCTGCGCATCTCCCAGCCGGACCGTTGCGTCACGGGCTGACATGACCGTATGCCTGACCCGTTTGTCCCGCATCACCCGGACAAGATCGTCATATCCCGGAAGATCCCCGTCCATTCCGTGCGTCCAGACCTCCCCAACATCGAACGCTTTCAGGATGAACTTGAGGCCGTTCATGTGATCAGGGTGGGGATGCGACAAGACCACGAGGTCAAGCCTGCGGACCCCCCTGCCCCAGAGGAAGGGGGCGAGGACTCGGCGTCCGACGTCAAAACGGTCGTCATAGGTCCCTCCCCCGTCGATCAGGATCGTCCGGCCTCCCGGAATCTGGACCAGCGCCGAGTCGCCCTGCCCTACATCGGGGAACGAGACTTCGAGCCCGCGCTTCGGAAGGAAGGCCGGAACTGAGAGGGCGACCAGAAGGAGCGCCGCGCCTGTCGCTGCCGCCACCGCTGTCCGGCTGATGCGGAATGACGAGGCAAGGGGCTTGAACCTCGCCAGGAGCCAGGCGCGCAGGAGGACAAAGCATGATGCAGCAAGGACGGCATAGGCCGTCAGCCACAGGAGCCCCGGCGAGCGCGGATGGAACACGGCGAAGGGCAGCCGGGAAAAAAAGACGACCGTGCCGATGAACCGGTCCGCCATGAACTGGTTCAGGCCCGCGAACGGCAGCGCGTCCATGAAGAGCGACAGCACCCCCGAGAGAAGTCCGAGCGGTACGATGACCATGCCGGCAAAGGGGACCACGATTGTATTCGACACCAGGCCGGCAAGCGAAACCTGGTTGAAATAACGGGCGACGAGCGGGCCCGTAACGAGGCTCGTCGAGAACGAGATGATCATGAGCAGCGCCGCGTCCCGGAGCAGGCCGATCACCCGCCCCTTCCGTTCCCAGCCAAGCTCCTGCCAGAGACGGACGACGAAGGCGATGCTCAAAACGGACAGGAACGAAAGCTGGAATGATATGTCGAACAGGGCCTGAGGGGTCACGGCCAGAATGAGGAGCGCGGCAATCGCGAGCGAATGGACCAGCGCGGTCTCCCGGTCGAGGATCAGCGCCGCGAGAGCGGCAGCGATCATCACCAGCGACCGGACCGTGGCCGTCTGGCCGCCGGCCAGGAGCGTATAGAAGATCACGAGGGGGAGCGTCGCCCAGGCAGCTATCTTCCTCGGATCGGCATGCAGGGTCAGCCAATGATACCAGCGCTCGGGCATGAGCCGCAAGAGCAGCCGTATCAGGCCGAAGCAGATGATTGCGAACATGCCGAGGTGCGAGCCCGAGATGGAGATGATGTGGGTCACTCCGGCGGCCATGAACCAATCCCGCATCTCGTCCGTGAGCCCTCCCTCCTCGCCCAGGACCATGGCCTGCAGAATGGCCGAGCCCGGCCCCCTGGTCGAAGCGAGAAACGCCCGCCTGATCCGCTCGCGCCAGTCCTGGATGGTCCTGAAGACCCCCGCGCCCGGCACGAGGACCTGAATCTGATCGAGGCCTTTCAGGCTGACCACTCGATGAACACCCGATTGCTCAAGGTATGCGGAGTAATCGAACCCACCCGGATTTCTGTATCCCCCGGGCCTGAAGAGTTTCCCTGAAAAGAGAATCCGATCTCCGTACCCGATCGATGCATTCGCCTCCCGGATGCTCACGCGGACCCTGCCCGAAGCCGGGACGGCATCGATCCGATGAACATCGACGACGAAGCTCGTCCTGTCCGGGTCCCGGTCCAGCGATGAGGCTATCGTTCCGGACATCTGATGAGGTGCTTTGGTCTCCGGGAACAGTCGGGTATAGTGATCCGATGGCAACCAGGCAGCCGAATAGAGATAGGCTGCCATGCCTGCGAGCCCGGGGATGGTGACCAGGAGAAAGCGTTGCAAGGAAACCCTGCCGGACAAGGCGAAGATTCCCGCTATGAGGAGGGATACGATAACGAGGATGATACCGGCAGCGGGAAAGTAGAGAAACCCTTGCCCAAGCAGCAGGCCTGCAACGTACGCGAGCGTGAGGACGATGAGGGGTTTCTGCATAGGAGTTGCTGAGCCCCGATCGGAGTATGTCGGGACGGGCTCTCGACCCTGTTCAGGACTGATTCTTATATCATCGTTCTTTCATCTCCAAGAGAGAATGCTACCCCAGCTTCTCCCTGATGATGCCGGCCAGGCCCTGGGCAAGGTCGTTGATCTCCTTTTCGCTCTCGCCCTCGATCATCACGCGGACCTTGGGTTCCGTGCCGGAATAACGGACGAGGAGGCGCCCCGTACCCTCAAGCTTCTTCTCGATCTCCGCCATCCGGTTCGCGATCTCGGGGATGGACGCCAGCTCCTGCCTCGCCTTCACCTGCACGTTCACAAGCGTCTGGGGGTAGCTCTTCATGCACGATGCCAGCCCGGACAGAGGCTTCCCGGCCTGCCGCATCACGGAAAGGACCTGGAGCGCCGAGATGAGGCCGTCTCCGGTCGTGTTGTGATCGAGAAAGATAATGTGCCCGGACTGCTCTCCGCCGAGATTGTATCCGCCGGACAGCATCTTTTCCATGACATAGCGGTCGCCGACAGCGGCGCGCACCAGCCTTCCGCCCGCTTTCTTCATAGCCAGCTCCAGCCCGAGGTTGCTCATCACCGTGGCCACCAGCGTGTTCTGCTTGAGCCTGCCCTCCTTCATCATCTGGAGTGCGCAGATGGCCATGACCGCATCGCCGTCCACGACCGTTCCCCGCTCGTCGCACAGGATCACCCGGTCCGCGTCGCCGTCAAAGGCGATGCCGATGCTGGCATCGTTCGCGACGACCGCCCTGCTGATCACCTCGGGATGAAGCGAGCCGCAGCCCTGGTTGATGTTCATGCCGTTCGGTTCATCGTACAGGGCGATCACGTCGGCGCCGAGTTCGGTCAGGATGCGCGGACCGATCTTGTAGGCCGCCCCGTTGGCGCAGTCCACCACTACCCGCAGACCGGCAAGGTCCATGCCGCGCGGGAACGATGACTTCACGAACTCGTTGTACCGCCCGATCGCATCGTCGACCCGGAAGGCCTTGCCGATCTCGGACGCCGTCGGCCGGACGTGGTCGATGGCATCGGAAAAGATGAGTTCCTCGATCTTGTCCTCTGTTTCGTCGGGCAGCTTGAATCCATCCCGCCCGAAGAACTTGATGCCGTTGTCCTCGTAGGGGTTGTGCGATGCGGAGATAACGACTCCCGCATCGGCGCGGAGGCTCCGCGTCAGGAACGCTATGCCAGGCGTGGGCACGGGCCCCACGAGCAGCACATCGACGCCCATCGAGCAGAGCCCGGACGTGAGGGCACTTTCGATCATGTAGCCGGAGAGCCTCGTGTCCTTGCCGATGACGATCCGGTGGCGGCGGGAGGAATCGCGGAAGACATGCCCCGCCGCCCTGCCGATCCGCATGGCCATCTCCAAAGTCATCGGGTCCTGGTTCGCAACGCCCCGGACCCCGTCAGTGCCGAACAGCTTTTTCATTGTCCCGTCCTCTCAATATTCACGCGCACCGTGATGTTCTTCTCCAGGAGCTTAACCGGCTTTCCCTGGTAATCGATCCGGGGCTCCACGCTCATGCTCTGGCTCGCCCGCTGGATGTCGATGGGCAAGGTTTCAAGCCTGTCGATCGTCTGCATGACGCTTGCCGGCCCTTCCAGCACGATCTTCGCCGGCGTCACCGCAACGCCCGCCAGCCGGTACCCGGCGGCGGGCGTACCGTGCAGGACCGGCCTCAACCGGAAGGTTTTCCGGACGAGCCGTTCGAGCTTGATCTTGACCTCGGTCTGCGACAGGTGCGTGATGATCGTTCCCGCCGGCCGCCTGATATCATCGGGGGACAGCGGGACCGCGTTCTCGCCCTCCTTCGTCAGGGACAGATCGAGCAGGGCGACGATCTTCTTGCTGAATGCGCTGTCCCCCATCACGCGCTCCTGGCCCTGCACGCGCACTTCGAGACTGCCGGTGACGTCTCCCACGACCGTCATGCCGGCCGGTATGTTCCTCAGCTCTATGGGGACCGTGAGCGTCAGCTCCGTTTTTCCGGTCGAGGTGACGTAGAACCAGAGAGCGACCGCAAGGCCGAGCGAGAGCAGCTTGATGCCCCAGTTGTCGGTGAGCCATCGGCGGATGTCCATTTACGGCGCTCCGTTCTTCTTTCTGATGAAGATCTCCTGGAGCGTCTTCCTGAGCGCCTGCGCATCCGCATTTTGCTCGATTGCGCCGTGCTTCACCACGGAGATCTCGCCGGTCTCCTCCGACACGACCACGACCACCGCATCGGACTCATCGGTCAGGCCGATGGCGGCCCGGTGGCGCGTACCGAAGGACTTGGCTATGTTTGACGACAGCGTGAGGGGCAGGAAGCAGCCCGCCGCCGCGATCCGGCCGCTCCGGATGATGGCCGCCCCGTCATGGATCGGCGAGTAGGGGAGAAAGATGCTGACCAGGATCTCCTTCGTGACCCTTGCATCCAGTTCTGTCCCCATTTCCACGATCGTCGAAAGATCCGTGTCCCGCTCCAGCACGATCAGCGCGCCGATCCGCTTGTTCGCCATGGACACAGCGGCTTTGACCGTCTCTTCTATGAACGTGGACTTTTCCACGGCCGACAGGGACTTGAAGATGTTGTTCTGGCCGACCTGGGCCAGGGCGCGCCTGATCTCGGGCTGGAACAGGATCACCATAGCGAGCACGATCTGCGACCAGAAGCTATGGATGAGCCAGTCCAGAGTGTAGAATTCGAACGCCCGGGATGCGACGAGGGCGATCACGATGATGCCAAGCCCGATGAGCATCTGGAACGCCCGTGTTCCCTTGATGATCAGCAGGATGCGGTAAAACATGTAATAGACGAGCGCAATGTCCACCGTGTCGTTGAACCAGCGGTAGTGGGCGAGGGCGGCCCGTATTTCGGCAAAGTTGGTCAGCATGGAATAAAGATAGGTTCCCCATTACAAATCATCGAACCAGGAGGCGATCCAAGCATGAGATCACCATGACCGGACGTCTATCCGTGGCGCCTGGTCATTGGTTCCCGCGATTGGATGACGAAAATCCTGTGGTTGTCCTCATTATCGCATCGGTCATGCGCGCGACCTGGACCGTCTCGGCAACGTCATGGACCCGCAGGACAGAGGCGCCCCGCTCGATTCCCAGCGCGATCGTCGCCATCGATCCCAGCACGCGGTGATCCGGCCCGGGAATGCCGAGTACCGTGCCGATGAACTTCTTCCGCGACGTGCCGAGCACGATCGGCCTGCCCAGCGTCCGGAACTCCTCGAGCCTGCCCAGGATCGTAAGGTTGTGCTCGAGCGTTTTCCCGAACCCGATCCCCGGATCGATCAGCACCTTTTCGCGGCTGACGCCTGCCCGTTCGGCGAGCTCGATCCCCTCCGCGAGAAAAGAAGATATCTCGCCGATGACGTCGGCATAGACCGGTTTCTGCTGCATGTCGCGCGGCGTGCCCTTGATGTGCATGATCACGACGGCTGCGCCCGCGTCGGCTGCGATCATGGCCATGTCCGGCGAGAACCGGAGCCCGCTGATATCGTTCACGATCGAGGCGCCTGCATCGAGCGCCTTTCTGGCGACGGAGGACTTGTACGTGTCGACCGAAAGGGGAATGGAAAGCTCCGCCGACAGGCGCTCAATGAGCGGGATGATCCTTCGCAGCTCTTCTTCCTCGGAGAGGGGAAGCGCGCCGGGCCTGGTCGACTCGCCGCCGATGTCGATAATGTCCGCCCCCGCGGTGACCATGTCCCGGGCATGGGCCAGGGCGCGCTCCGGATCGGCATAGCGGCCGCCGTCGGAAAACGAATCGGGGGTGACGTTCAGGATCCCCATGATGTGCGTGCGGCTGCCGAGGTCGAGCACGGTCCCCTTGCAGCTCATTTTATAATCCGAGCGCAGGTAGTTGTCAAGGTGCGACGATATTTTTTCGGCTAGAGCGCGGGCCCGGCCGCCGTACGCAGCGATGATGCGGGAGGCTTCTCTGATCTGGTCGGCGGTGCCGGTCAGGACCGGCACCGTGGCGCCGTCCCGGAATGTCTGTTCCGAAAAAGAAGGCGGAGCGGACTTCTGGTCCGCCCCGCCATCAACGCTGCGCAAGGCATTACGGATTTCGCCTGACTCTTCAGGGGTCAGACCGTGCAGAACCACCGTGATCGCACCATGCCCCGAGATGCGGAAGACAGGCGCCATGCCGGCCTCCTACGCCGTGGCCGGCTGGCCGTTCACGATCGCTTCGATCTCCGGCCCGTCGAGGGTTTCCTTCTCGAGCAGTGCCCTCGTGAGCGTGTCAAGCGTGTCGCGGCGGTCGGTGATCAGCTTCTTCGCCCGTTCATAGTTCTGGACCACGATTCGCTTCACTTCCTCGTCGATCTCGACAGCGGTGTGCTCGCTGTAGTCCCGGTGCTGGGCGATCTCGCGGCCCAGGAAGATCTGCTCTTCCTTCTTGCCGTAGGTGAGCGGACCGAGCTTGTCGCTCATGCCCCACTCGGTCACCATTTTGCGGGCAAGCAGGGTGGCGCGCTCGAGGTCGTTGCCCGCGCCCGTGGTCATGTGCTTGAGAGCGATCTCCTCGGCAGCCCTGCCGCCGAGCAGGATCGCTATGTTGTTCAGCAGGTGATCCCTGTCATAGGAGTACCGGTCGGCGGTGGGCAGCTGGAGCGTGACGCCCAGCGCCATGCCGCGCGGGATGATAGAGACCTTGTGGACCGGGTCCGTGCCGGGGATGAGCTTCGCCACCATGGTATGGCCCGCCTCATGGTATGCGGTGTTCTTTTTTTCCTCGTCGCTGATCAGCATGCTCTTGCGTTCGAGGCCCATCAGGATCTTGTCCTTGGCGCGGTCAAAGTCGTCGTTCTCAACCTGGGTCTTGCCGGCCCTGCCCGCGAGCAGCGCCGCTTCGTTCACGAGGTTCGCCAGCTCGGCGCCGGAGAGGCCCGGCGTCCCGCGGGCAATGGATTCGATATCCACATGGGGCGCCAGCTTGATCTTCTGGGTGTGCACCTTGAGCACGCCGACGCGGCCGTTCAGATCGGGCCGGGGAATCACGACCTGGCGGTCGAACCTGCCGGGCCGGAGGAGCGCCGGGTCGAGCACGTCGGGGCGGTTCGTAGCCGCCACAAGGATCACGCCCTCGTTGCTCTCGAAACCGTCCATCTCGACGAGGAGCTGGTTCAGGGTCTGCTCGCGCTCGTCATGGCCGCCGCCCAGGCCGGCACCGCGATGCCTGCCCACGGCATCGATCTCGTCGATGAAAATGATGCAGGGGGCATTCTTCTTGCCCTGTTCGAAGAGGTCGCGCACGCGCGAGGCGCCAACGCCGACAAACATTTCGACGAAGTCCGATCCGCTGATGGACAGGAACGGCACGCCCGCCTCGCCGGCAATGGCCCGTGCAAGCAGGGTCTTGCCCGTTCCGGGAGGCCCGACGAGCAGCACGCCCTTGGGGATCTTGCCGCCCAGCTTCTGGAACTTCTGCG
Organism: Nitrospirota bacterium; assembly: GCA_035516965.1. Taxonomy (NCBI): domain Bacteria; kingdom Pseudomonadati; phylum Nitrospirota; species Nitrospirota bacterium. The sequence goes on along the minus strand of DATIZR010000049.1, from coordinate 12,645 downwards.
GGTCCTTGAGGATCTCGATGATCTCCTGCACCTCGACCTTGGCCTCGTCCATGCCGGCCACTTCACTGAAGGTCACCTTCTTGGAGCTTTCGTTCAAAAGCTTGGCCTTGCTCTTGCCGAAGGACATGGCCTTGTTCCCGCCCATCTGCATGTTCCGCATGATGAACAGGAACCAGAGCGCCATCAGAATGAGCGGCGCCCAGACCACGAGGAAGTTGTACCACGCCGACTCCTTGACGGGCTCGACGTTGATCTTTACGCCCTTGGCGCGCAGGTCCTTGACGAGATCGGGATATTCGGGCAGGTTCGTTCTGAAGGACTTCGCCGTCTTCAGGTTTCCGGACATCTCGTTACCCTTGATCGTGACGTCGTTCACGTCGCCATTCGCGATCTTATCCATGACGGAACTGAACGGCAGCTGCTCCGATGCCGTGTTCACGGGATTGAAGAGATTGAAGATCAGCACGGATACCACGACGAACAGCAGTATCAGCGCCAGATTTTTGTAGAATGAGTTCACCGATCAAAACCTCCTGAAAAAAGCGGCAGGCCCCGGGGCCTGCGAAATATTGAATTCTAACATATTGACCGGCCGGAAACAACAGTTTAATCCCGTTCTGGATGGACTTTCCTTACGGGAAGTCCCCTTCCCACGCCTGTCAGGGGTAGCTTATGAGGACTGCCGCTCCTCGAGCGGCAGCACGGCAATGTAGGGCAGGTTGCGGTAGCGTTCCTTGTAGTCGAGGCCATAGCCGACCACGTATTTGTTCGGGATGCGGAAACCGGCATAGTCCGCCTCGATCGGCACCTGACGCCGGTCGGGCTTGTCCAGCAGCACGCAGACCTTGAGGGATTCGGGATTCCGGGCAACAAGCATCTTCTTCAGGTAGTCCACGGTCAGGCCGGAGTCGATGATGTCCTCTACGAGCAGGATATGCTTGCCGCTGATGTCCTGCTTCATGTCGGCCAGGATCTGAACGGGGTGCCCCTCCCTGTCCTTCGAGGAAGCACTGGTGACATGCATGAAATCCATGCAGACCGATATCCTGAGCGAACGGAGCAGGTCGGACATGAAGAAAAGGGCTCCCTTTAGCACGCCGACGACCAGCAGATCCCTGTCTGCATAATCGGTCGATATTCTCGCTCCCAATTCGTGGATCTTCCTTTGTATCTCCTCGCTCGTAAACAGCGGCTTCCCAAAATCGATGCCTACCATGGCATGGCCTCCGTAATATCCGTAAAGGGTAAGGCGGGATCTTGAGACGTTCCCGTTGCCTCACTCCCCATGTCTCGCGCCTGACGGTCTGATCAGCACCGTCAGCACCGTCCGCGTTGCTTCCGTTACCAGGAACCGCTCATCGGTCCTGAGGCCAACCACCCACAGGATATCCTCTCCCGAGCAGAGCAAGGGTACCCTGTCCCGCTTTCGGCGCGGCACTTTCGCGTCCACGAAATAGTCCTGGAGCTTTTTGCTCCTGCCGGCCATTCCCGAGGGGCTGAACCGGTCGCCGGAGTGCCTGCTCCTGAGCGTCAAAAGCGGCCCTATCTTATCATAATCGAACTGCGCCTGCCATATATAATTTGAAAGCTCCGGCTCGGTCCGGCGGCCCTCCGCGATCAGGGTCTTGACCTCGAGTCCGAGCTCCGGGACCATCGTGGCGCCGGGGTGCGACAGGGTTCGGGAAAAGCCCGGGCGAGCCGCCGGCGAGCTGAAGACGAACCGGTCGTATTCCCGGGTGACTGAAAGCCCGGGGGACAGCATGATCGATTTCCCCGTCTGCGTGCTCAGCATGAACGACAGCGCATCGTCGATCTGGCCGAGCGACAGGAATGAGGCGCCCCTGTCCGTCATGTCCGCGATCTTCCTGAGCAACCTGCGGCGGAAAGCGGGCGGGAGCGTGTCGAAGGCATCGCGTTTGATCGAGACCGTCTCGTCATCCTCCCGGTGAGCGGCCTCCGTGACCGATCCCAGGTAGGCGTCAACGGCCTCATCCTCGTCCCGGAGCAGGGCAGCTTCGGCCGCGAGCGTTTCAACGATACGGGGATTGAACTGCCGGAGGACAGGGATGACATCCATCCTCACCCTGTTCCGCGTGTATACCGGTTTCGCGTTCGATGGGTCGGTCCTGAAGCCGAGGCTGTTCTCCCTCAGGTAGTCCAGTACCTGGTCCCGGGTGATCTCGATGAGCGGTCTGATGATCATCCCGCGCCTCGGCGGGATGGAGGACAGACCCGAGACGCCTGCGCCGCGCAGGAGCCGCAGCAGAAAGGTCTCGGCCTGGTCATCCGCGGTATGGCCCGTCGCGATGCGGCTGGCGCCGGTATCGTGCGCCACCTGCTCCAGAAATCCGTACCGGACCTTGCGCGCGCCCTCCTGGGCCGACAGTCCCCGTTCCCGGCAGAAGGCCGGCACGTCGAACCGCTCGCTCGTCGACGGGATGCCGAGCTTTTTCGAGAGATCGGCGACGAACTGCGCCTCTTCCGCCGATTCCTCGCCCCGGAACATATGGTCAAGATGGGCCACGTGGAGGGAGAGGCCGAGGTTCTTCGCCATGGTGTGCAGGATGGCAAGAAGACAGACCGAGTCCGGCCCGCCCGATACCGCGACAACCACCCGGTCTCCGGGGTCCAGAAGGCCGTACTTCCTGATGGTATCTTGAACGTTCAGAAGGAGCATGAGCGAGAGAAAGAATTACGCAGCTAAAACACCATGGCAACAGGAACACGCTTTGGATATCTTCCAGTGTTCAGGGGACAACGACCGCGGAAAAAGAGAGTGGGGGAAAAATGGTGGCGGTGCAGGGACTCGAACCCCGGACACAGGGATTATGATTCCCCTGCTCTACCAGCTGAGCTACACCGCCCCGGAAAATCAGAGGCATACGATACTGGATTACGGACTTTTTGTCAAGAAAAACCTGATTCTCTGACACGACAGGGACAGGTGAGAAGCATGTCCTTTCGGGACCGCCTGACCTCCCAGAGATTTATTCCTTGAACCTCGTCTCTTCCTTCTGGATCCGCTCGATCTCCTCTTTCTTCGTCTTGCAGGAGATGCAGTACCGGGCGAGCGGGTTCACTTCAAGCCGCTTGATGTCGATCTCTTCGCCGCACTCTTCGCACAGGCCGAAGGTGTTGTTCTGGAGCTTACGGAAGGCGTCTGCGATGTCCTTGTACTGCTCGTACCGCATCTCGATGAGGGAATAATCAATGCCCTGGTCCATGTCCTGCGATGACATGTCCGCACTGTCCATTGCCGCGTCGATCCGCTGCCCTGTCTCCCGCGTCAGTTTGCGGCCCATCTGGGCTTCGAGGCCCGCTACCACCTCGTTCCGCTTCTTGAGCAGGATCTTCTTCAGCACTTCGTTCCGCTTCTGCGTTGCCGGGGTGATGCGTGCGGGACGGGACGGGACGGCTTGTGCAGCCGTGGTTTTCTTTTTTTTCACGGGCTTCGCTGCAGCTTTCTTCGGTCTGGCCGTGCTGCGCTTTTTCGGCGCTGCTTTTTTGACGGCTTTTTTAGCGGCTTTCTTGACCGCCTTTTTGGCCGCTTTCTTGGGCTTCGGTTTTGCGGCGGTTTTCTTTTTTGCACCTTTTTTTACAGCCATCTATTTGGAAACCTCCCCCGGAGTCGTTGTAAACTAGATGGCCATTATAATTGCGAAGCCTTCCAAATACAAGCTAAATATCATGAAAACACGGATGACGATGGTCCGGAACCCGGGATTTCCGCGGGACCGCCATGAGCCATCATCGCGCCGGAGATAATAACTTATGGATAAATATGATTTTTTTTGCTATGATAGCTCTACGGTCTTCTTCACGAGGCACCTATGCCGAAACTGATTCGCAGTCTCTTTCTTATTCTCATCCTGCTCTCCCCGTTTCCGGCTCGCAGCAACGAAATAACGCTGCCGGAATACAGCCTCACCGTCTCCATCGACCTTCCCGCTTCTCGCCTGACAGGCGTTGCCACCATCGCGCTCGCTCCCGACATGCCGGTTACGATCACCACGTCGGACCTCATCATCAAGAACGTGAGCCTCAACGGTGTTGCCATGGATCGTGCGGTCACGAACAACAGGATCGCGATCAGCACCGCTCCCAAGGAAGGCGGACGACTGACGATCGAATATGAAGGAGTGTTCAAGGGCGGGACAAGTTCCGGATCGGGATCCCCGCCGATCAAGGAGAGGGTCATCGATGCCAATGGGATATTCCTGACCGGCGCCTGGTATCCGAAGATCGAAGGGCCCGCGCGATACCGGCTCAGGGTGAATCTGCCGGCGGGGTACGAGGCCGTGTCCGAGGCGGACGCGATCGAGAAGAACATCCGCGATGGCCAGTGGGAATTCCACTTCCAATTCGACCATCCCCTCGACGGGCTGAGCCTTGTGGCCGGCCGCTACGCGCTGCTCAGCAACGAGATGAACGGCGTCGAGATCGTTACGTACTATCTTCCCGAAGACCGGGGCCATGCAGCCATACGTCTCGCGGAGGCCAGGGACTACCTCGAGCAGTACGAGAAGCTCCTTTCCCGGTTTCCGTACCGGAGGATATCTCTCGTCGAGAGCGTGCGATCCTTGTCCGTCGCGCAACCGACCATCGCCCTGATCGACCGGGGCGACTTCCGCCTTTCCCGTGCGGAGGCCCCCCTGCGCGATCAGATCCTGAGCGAATGGTTCGGCAGTGCGGTCTTCGTCGATCCTGAACAGGGTAACTGGGCCGCCGGACTCGTCGCCTATCTGGGAGAACATCTGAGCGAGGAGCAGGCAGGCAGGGGCCGGGATTTCCGAAAACAACTGCTCCTCGACTATGCCTCCCGGGTGAACGCCAAGAATGAGACGTCGCTCCGGGGTCTCCGGGACGGCACGGACGGCGCTGCCCGCGCCATTGGCCGCGGTAAAGGAGCTCTCGTCTTTCACATGCTCAGGCGGTCGCTGGGCGACACAATGTTCTTTGACGGGCTTCGGGAACTGATCACGGAAAAGCGGTTCCAGCGCGCCTCATGGGACGATGTGCGGCTTGCCTTCGAGCGCCGCGCAGGCTCTGACCTTGCCCCCTTCTTCAAGCAATGGGTGGACAAAGAAGGGCTTGCCGAGCTGGTCCCGGACAAGCCCGCGGTCCAGCGCTCCGGTGACATCTTCGAGGTCACTTTCACGCTGGACCAACATAATCTGTCCATTCCCGTCGAGGTTCCGGCCGTCATGACGCTGGCGAACGGCGCTGTTACGACGGAGCGCCTGAACATCGGCTCCGGGAAGACAGACATCACCCTCCAGCCTCCCGAGGAGCCGCGGAACCTCGTTATCGACCCGGATTATGACCTTGCACGGGAACTGACCGAGGAGGAGTCGCCCCCCCTGATCGAAACATTCCTTGGGGACGACAGCCGCCTGGTCGTGCTCCCCGTTGCCGGCCGGGAGTCCTACCAGAGAGTGATTGATCGACTGAAGGAACAGGGGGCCCTAGTAAAGGAGGCGGCAGACCTCACCGATGCTTCGCTCAAGTCCTCCTCGCTTGTAGTCCTCGGCAGGGACAACCCCATTATCGACCGTCTGTTCGGAGGGATGATGAGCGGTACCGGCGCAGCCTTCGATCTGATTGCAAGGAAAAATCCCTGGAATCCGCGCAAGGCTGTCCTGCTGATGCATGCGCGCACCGACAGGGACGCGGCTGCGGGGTTTGCTCAGATGCTGCAGTCCGGCAGGTACAGCCGCGTGACCGTCGACCGGGCGGGCGGCCTTTCCCGGAAGACCGACGAGTCGCAAAGGGGTATGCTCATGGAGCTCAGAGAAAGAACGATGGCAATCGACCTTTCCTCGGTCAAGACGCTGACCGAAGCCGTCACCGCGGCGGCCGGGAACAGGATCATCTACCTCGGCGAGTATCATGACAAGTTCGCGCACCATGCCGTGCAGCTCCAGGTGATCAGTGCCCTCCACGAGAAGGGGCTGAGCCTCGCCATCGGCATGGAAATGTTCCAGCGGCCCTTCCAGAAGGTGCTTGATGACTACATTGGCGGCACGATCGACGAACGCGCGTTCCTGAAGCAATCGGAGTACTTCAAGCGCTGGGTCTTCGACTACAACCTGTACAAACCCATCCTCGATTTCGCGCGGGAGCACCGGATACCCGTGGTCGCGCTCAACCAGCGGAAGGAGATCACGGACAAGGTCTCGAAATCCGGCCTCGATTCCCTGACCAGTGAGGAGCGGAGCGAGGTGCCGCGGCAGATGGATTTCTCGGACGCCGGGTACCGGGACCGGTTGAAGTCGGCCTTCGACCAGCACCCGGGTGCTGCCGAATTGAGCTTCGACTACTTCTTCGAGGCCCAGGTGCTCTGGGACGAGACCATGGCGGAGTCCATTGACGAGTTCCTGCGGAAGAACCCCGAACGCCGCATGGTCGTGATCGCCGGCAGCGGCCATCTCTCCTACGGGTCCGGCATCCCGAAGCGAGCGTTCCGCAGGAACAGCCTCCCCTACTTCATCGCGCTGAACGACAGCGAGGTCGAACCGGACGTCGCGAACTACCTGCTCCTGCCGCAGCCGCTCGAGGGAGTCGCGCCGCCGAAGCTCATGGCGGTGCTCAAGGTCGAGAACAGCGCGGTCAGCATCATCGAACTGCCCGAGGGCAGCGTGTCGAAGAAAGCCGGCATGACCGTCGGGGACAGGATCCTGTCGCTCGACAACGAACAGGTTGAGAGCGTGGAGGACATCAGGCTCGTGCTCTTCTTCAAGAAGAAAGGCGAGACCGTGAGCGTGAAGGTGATCAGGAAGCGCTTTTTCCTGGGTGACCGGGAGATGCAGTTCGACGTAAAATTGTGACGCGCAGCCAAGTCAGAATCGGCGTTGCGATTATGATCTGCATCATAGACGGCGCGTGATTGTTGAGGTAGAATTAAATCATGTTCAAGGAAGGATGCCCAGGAAGTACTGAAATACGGTCGCCCAAGCCGGAAGATATCCGGTGCCAGAAGTGCGGCGAGAAGGTCGAGATCTGGAGCGACGAGCCGGACACGGCATGCAAGAAGTGCGGCCACGTGAATGCCCGGCCCATCGGCACGTCCTGCATCGAGTGGTGCGCCTTTGCGAAAGAGTGCGTGGGCGCCGACAAGCTCGAGCGGCTCAAAAACGCAGTCAAAAAATAAGTGCCCCGAATTCCTTCAGGGAAGGCTTCTGCCGATGAAGGGGAGAAGACCTTTCCATGTCCGGCCGTCCAAAACGATTCGACCCCCTTCCCCGGCCGAAGCTATCACTCCGCTCCCGTTTTAAAACCTTCTTGCAATGCACCGGGACAAGGTGTATTTTTCATTGGATTTCCCGTTGAATGAGACGCTTATGTCCAGGCTCAGAACACCCCTCGAGGTCTATAAGCTGCTGCCCAGATCGAACTGCGGAGAATGCCCGCCACGAACCTGCATGGCTTTTGCTGCGGCGGTCATCAAACAGGAAGCGCAGCTCTCCGGCTGCCCCCGTCTGGACAAAAAAATCATCAGCGAGTATAGCGGGAAAATAGACCGGCAGGTGAACCTGGAGAGCGTCCAGCAGGAACAACTGAAAAAATTACAGAAGAAGATCAGAACTATCGAGCTGCCCTCGCGGGTGGAGTGCCTGTGCGGCAGGGTGAATGATTCTTCCCTCGTCATTTCCTGCCTCGGCAGGGACTTCGAGGTCGACGCTCAGGGAACGGTCAGGTCCCAGTGCCATACGCACGCATGGTTCTCCCTGCCCTTGCTCGATTACGTCGTAAACTGCACGGGCGCGGAAGTCACCGGGAACTGGGTCCCCTTGCGCGAGCTTCCGAGCGGTCAGACCTGGAGCCGTCTCTTTGAGCAGCGATGCGAGAAGCCGCTGAAGCAGATCGCCGACAGGCATGCGGCCCTTTTCGAGGACCTGATCAGCATGTTCAGCGCCGTCTCATCGTTCAATGATTTCAACGCCGATATCTCCGTTGTCCTGTATCCCCTCCCCCGGGTGCCGATCCTGATCTGCTACTGGAAACCGGAAGAGGATATGGAGTCCAAGCTCCATGTATTCTTCGACGAGAGCGCCGAAAAGAACCTTCCCATTGATTCGCTCTTCACGCTCGGGACCGGCATCGCCATGATGCTCCAGAAGATCATGCTCAAGCACAGCGGTGCGGGTAGCCTGCTGCCGTAATAACCCCGCCATTCGCATGGCCAACAGCGAGTAAATCCCGCGATCGCACCTCATTGCCATGCTGCCAGCACAAATGCTGACTACAGCAGATAACACCTACAAGGTTGCTCTGTCGATATGATGACGAGGGCAAAGAATTCCGGTTGTATCAGGCAAGCAATGAATTCAATATTCTCTGCAGATCTCCTACCCGGTAGGGTTTCTTGAGGAAGGCCTGGAATCCCAACTCACGGTAATTCGACAGAGCCGCGTCATCCGAGTAACCGCTCGACACTATTGCCTTCACCATTGGATCGATCTGGAGGAGCTTTTGTATCGTTTCTAATCCCCCCATGCCACCCCGAACGGTCAGATCGAGGATGACGATGTCAAAGGGAGTTCCTGCGGTCATTGCATTCTGATATTTTTCGAGCGCCTCCTGGCCCTTTTCTACGACCTCTGCAGTATGTCCTAGCTCAACGAGTAACTCGATGCTCAGATTCCTAATGACTTCTTCATCATCCATGACCAATACTCTGGCGGCGCGCCGCGGTGCCATGACTGCCGCCGGCTGAAGGGGCTCTCCGTGCTCCTGAGTGTCTGACGCGGGAAGGTAGATATAAAAAGTGCTCCCTTTGCCTACCTTGGAGTTCACGTTGATCAGGCCGCCATGGTTCCTGATAATCGAATAGGAGGTCGCGAGTCCCAGACCGCTGCCCTTTTCCTTTGTCGTAAAATAGGGGTCGAAGATCTTCGCACAATGCTCTTCCAGAATGCCGATGCCGTTGTCCTTGATCACGATTGCCACGTATCGGCCCTTCGGGAGGTCGAGGCTAGGTGTCTTGCCGATGACCTTAACATTCTTCACCATGATCGTAACCAGTCCGCCCTCCGGCATGGCCTGGTCGGCGTTTAAAACAATGTTCTGGATCACCTGTGTGATCTGGCCCTCGTCGGCCTCCACTTGCCAGAGAGCGTCTTCAGCAACGACTCGGTAATCGGAACGTGATCCGCTCAGGGCGAACTTTGCGGCATTCTCTATCAACGGTCGAACATTCGTCGGTTTAATCACCGGCTTGCCGCCCTTCGCGAAGGTCAAAAGCTGCGAAGTCAGATTCACGGACTGGTGCAGGGCTTTTTCCGCCTGTTCCAGCATGACAAGCGATTTCTCTTTCTGGTCGTAGGTCAGTTTCGCCATGGATATGTAGCCAAAAACACCCTGCAAGAGATTGTTGAAGTCATGGGCAATGCCGCCTGCGAGGGTGCCGATGGACTCGAGCTTCTGGGTTTTGAGACGCTCCAGCTCAAGGAGATGTTGATCCGTGATGTCCCATACGATACCATTGACTCTTAAGGGCTGCCCCTTGTCGTCGTGGATCAGCCTGCCGCGGGCTGACATAAAATGAACGCTTCCATCAGGCCAGACAACGCGATATGACCCCGGCTCATAAAGTGTATCCTGCTCAATGGCCCTCGTTATTGCGGCCTTTATCTTTTCGCGATCTTCAGGATGTACGACCCGAAAGAATTCCTCCGGTGTCCCGGTGAACGTGGCCGGATCTATCCCAAACAGCTGGCAGGTCAGGTCGTCGAAATAGCGCCTGTTCTCCTTGAGCTCAAAGCGCCATACACCCATATGTGCAGACCGCAGTGCAAGGTCTAACCGTGCCTGGTTCTCCTGCAGCACAGCTTCCGCCTGTTTGCGCTCGGTGATGTCAGTATGTGTTCCGATCATGCGGAGGGGATTACCATCCGTATCACGCTCCATGATTTTGCCGAGAGACAGGATCCATTTCCAGTTTCCATCTTTTGTCTTCTGTCTGAACTCGACCTTATATTCCGGTAATTCACCCTTAACATAAGCTCGGTATACAGCAGCAACGGACTCCCTGTCATCAGGATGCAGTCTCTCTATCCATTTTGCATTGGTCTCATGAAATTCAACGGGGTCATAGCCAAGCATAAGGGCATATTCCGAGGTTACAATAGCTTCGCCTGTTCTTAAGTCCAAATCATAAATCCCCTGCTCCGCCGCTTGCAACGCCAGGCTCAAGCGCTCTTCGGATATCCGCAATGCCCTTTCCGCCAGCTTGAGCTCGGTGATGTCACGGGTTATATTGACGATGTGCTGAATGTTATTGATCTCGATGATCGCCGCAGACATTATTCCGTCAATGACTCGCCCGTCCTTTGTACGGAAGCGTGCCTCCAGGTTCTTAACCTCTCCCAGCTTCCTCAGCCCTTCCAGTAATTTCTGACGATCATTCGGATCGGCCCAAATGTTTAGCTCAAGCGAGGTTTTACCGATAACCTCGGCCGCAGTGTAGCCGGACATCCTGGTGAAACCGTCATTCACTGAGACGTACATTCCGTCCTGGAGTCGATTAAAGTTAATCGAATCAGGGCTGGTCAAGAATGCCTTCCGAAATTTTTCCTCGCTTATCCGTAGCTCGTTCTCCATCTGCCTGCGTTCGGTGATGTTCTGGGCTGTGCCGCGAAGACCATATATGTTTCCATTCGTGTCGCGCTTGGCTTCGCCCCGTGCGACGATCCATCGTGTGGTAGGAGTCGGGTGGGCCAGTTCAAGGTCGACCTCATAGGGCTCGCCGGTTTCCATGGCCCGCTTTACCACAGCGTCGAGCCGTCCGGCGCTCTCCGGGGTATAGGCCTTGAGATGCTCCTCGTAGTTCGGCGTCGGATTCTGCGGATCGAGGCCGTAGATACGGTAATACTCGTCCGACCACCAGATGGTGTTCTTGACCGCGTCCCAGTCCCAACTGCCGATATGCGCCAGACGCTGCGATTTATTCAATTCCGATTCTTGATTACGCAGCGCATCCTCCGACTGCTTGCGCTCGGTAATGTCATGGGCTACATAGACCGTCCCTACCGGAACGTTACGATGGTCCGTCACCTGGGACGCGGATACGATGACGTCGGATTGTTTCCCGTACCTGCCGGGCCAGACCATCTCCCTGTCGAGGGAACGCTCCCCTGCCTGGACAGCGCTCATTTCTGCAGGAATCGGAAGAATGGACGTCAGGTCCCTGCCGAGAATCTCCGATTTTTGATATCCGAGCATTTCCAACGCTACGCGATTGGCCACCTGGATCCTATCCTCCAGGTCCGTGACGATGACGGCCCCTTGCATGGTCTCCAGAATCTCACCCGCAGCCGTTTCGGGCGTTATGTCCACGAGCTGGTACCGAATGACAACGTAGGTACAGACAACAATAAAAAAGAAAATGGGAATGTATCCAAAGGGATAGACCGGAACGCCGAGCGCGGGCAGAAAATCGACAGCCCCCAGGTAACCGCCGCTGAAGGCAAAGAACAAGCCTTTGTTCCTTTTCCTGTTCCTCTCATTGGTACTGCCCCGATACTGACGCCAGTAGAGAAATAGTATGTAGGCCATGATACCGAAGAAAAAAATAAGAAAAGCAAAACCGAGCAGTCCGTAGTGGGGGTAGTTGCCCCAGGAGAAGCGTTCGGTAGTGCGGATAAACTGATCAGAGAGGAAAATGCCGAGGCAAAAGAGAAATGACAGGCCGATACTGGCCGCAATGAAAAGGCTGTACCGATGGTACAAGTCGAAGAGCACCAGCGTTAACAGAAGGGCACTGCTGGGGATAAAGACAACACCCAGGTGTGATATCCTGATCCAGAAAAGTGACACGCTGGCGTCTGTGCTCGAATAATTAAAACCGAAGGATACCAGGAATAGACCGACGCTCAGGCACAGGAAGAGGAACGAAGCGCCGACGCCGGACCCGCGCTCCCGGAAGAGAACAAAGAATCCGAGGCAGGCGATTGCGATACCGGCGACCAGCACGGGGATCGCATAGCCGTTCAGCACGTAGTTGATTGGATCTGCCAGTTGAAGGATCACGATTATCCCGCCCCGTTGCAGAACGTTGTGGAGAAAATAATTATTGCTTTCCCAGCCCTTATTGTCTGAACGGAACCATCAGGCTCATATACGACAACCCTTTGTTAGTGGATTTCGCAAGAAAGATGCCCGCAGGTTGTAAGGATAAACATCATTCCAGACAATTCCGAAAAATGATAATATCTATAATGATTATAAACTGATTTAGGGAGATGTCAACTGACTCTGAATTGACATTTTATAGGATGAAGCTAACATGTACCGAGTGTAAATTTAATGGCTGCTAAGAATGGAACCTTCAAAACTTCAGGAAGGATTATGCCCAGTCTGGCGCTGGACCTGCAATGCAGTTCCAGACACGAATGCGCTCCGAGGAAGCAGCAGCGGCCAACTTACCGTCCGCAGTGATTAGCACCGCAGCCGAGTTCGGACCGAGAGCAGAGTATCGACCGCGAAGAATAGTAACTGACTGGAGTGAGTCTGATAGTCGAGAGCGTGTTTTTTCGCCATCTGCTCCACTGAAGCATGGACAGATGGATTCATGAGGCCGGTGTCATCAATCTCAATACGCCCGCCCCAAGCAGCAATGACAAGACGCCGCATTGCCGCAAAGTA
>DATIZR010000048.1 GCA_035516965.1 Nitrospirota bacterium | reverse complement strand
CCACGAGTGACTCCCCCGAAGCGAGCGCCCGCGCGATCATCGCATTCCTGGAAGAGCAGGGATTCGTAGAGCGGGAATCACCGGTCAGCGGGGCGGTCATCGGGGAATCTCTGGGCTACCGGCTCCCGGCCCATCAATAACTAGGGGATACGACCATGGAGACATTAGCGGTGACTATTTCAACCCCCGACCGGAAAGTATCGATCGGGGAACTGTTCCTGACATTCCTGAAGATCGGAAGTACGGCTTTCGGCGGCGGTTTCATGGCGCTCATTTCGGTCGTGCAGAACTACGCCGTGGAACGCAGGCAGTGGCTCAAGCAGGAGGACATGCTCGACGGCATTTCGCTTGCTACCATCCTGCCCGGGCCGGTCGCGGTGAACGTCGTGGCCTTCGTGGGTCACAAGGTGCGAGGCTGGCGCGGCGCGCTCGCAAGCGTCCTCGGCGTGGTCCTTCCGTCGTTTCTGCTTATGGTCGGCCTGAGCTATGCCTATTTCAACTATGGTCAGATGCCGGTCGTGGGTAAACTCTTCAAGGGCTTCCTGCCCGCGATCGCCGCTATCATCGCGACCGCTGCATGGAACATGAGCACCAAGACCATCAAGGGCGCTGCCGAAGTCGTCATTGCGCTTGCGGCTTTCCTTCTTCTGCTCGGCGTCGGTGGTTTCTTTATCACGGTGTCTATCATTGCGGGCGGAGGGATTGCCGGATGGTTCCTGTTCCGCCCCGCTTCGTCATCAGCCTCTTTCCCGGAGAATCCGGCCAGCGTCCGGAAAGCAGGAGCCAGCGGCGGGAGGAACGACGGCGATGCACAAGGTCCTCCCGCGGCGAAGCCGCTCCCGGCGATTTGGGCGGGCGCAGCGCCGTTGCTGGGCCTGAACATGACGCTCGCGGCCAAGCTTTTCATCACCTTTGCCGGCATGAGCGTGCTGCTTTTCGGCGGCGGGTATGTGTTCATCCCCCTGATCCAGCAGTCCGTGGTCGACGGGTACGGGTGGGTCACTCGCCAAGAGTTCATCGATGGTATCGCCCTCGGGCAGGTAATGCCTGGGCCCATCCTGATCAGTGCCGCCTTCATAGGCTACAAGGTGGCCGGGATCTCGGGAGCCGCGGCGGCAACGGCCGGCATCTTTACTCCGCCGGCGATCGTGATGGTAATCTGCACCGGGTTTTTCGAACGGATCAAAAAATCGGATACCATCAAGGCGTGTCTCCGGGGCATCCGGCCGGCGGTCATCGGCATGATCGCTGCGGCCGCCGTCGTCGTCGGGCGGACGTCCCAGCACAATTGGGTGTCGCTCGTGATCTTTGCAGCGGTGCTGGCCGCTCTGCTCCGCTTCAAGGTGGAGGTCGTTTGGATCATCCCTGCTGCGGGGATCGCCGGACTGCTGCTGTATTGACGCCTGGGATTCGCCACGGGAGCGAGGGAGCACGGAGCCCGGTCAACGAGCGGCCAGTGTTCCTGGCAATATGCAGAAGCATGTGAACACACTTCTGTGTGTCATGTACAACGACCAATTCAGGAGGATATCGCCATGAGACCCATATTCATGATAGGCACCCAACGGTCCGGCTCGAACCTGCTGCGACTCATGCTGAACCAGCTCCCGGAGATTGCGGCGCCCCATCCGCCGCATATCCTGCAGCGCATGATGCCGCTTGTCGCAAGCTACGGAGACCTCTCCCGGCGTGATGATTTCATGCAGCTCGTGGAGGACGTCTGCCGCCTGGTGGAGCTCAACCCCGTGGCGTGGGAAGGGGTCCGGCTGGACAGGAGTGATGTCGCCGGGCGGTGCCGGGAGCACAGCCTTGTGGCGATCCATGGCGCCGTATACGACGTCTGCGCCGAAGCCAAAGGAGCAGCGACCTGGTGCTGCAAGAGCCTTGCGAACATCCATTATGTGCCCCAGATAGAGGCATACTTCCGCGATCCCCGTTACATCTACCTATACCGCGACGGCCGCGACGTGGCCCTCTCGTTCCGGAAGGCCGTAGTTGGAGAGAAACACTTTTACCATATTGCAAAAGAATGGGCAGCGACCCAGGATCTGGCATTAAAGTACCAGCGCACCATCGATCCTGCCCGCTTCCTCGGCGTGAGCTACGAGGAGCTGAGTGGAAACCCCGGGGCGACCGCACGGAGGATCTGCGCATTCCTGGGCGTACCCTACCGCGAGTCCATGCTCGACTACCACGGCACCGACGAAGCGAAACGCGCAGCTTCCTCGAGCGACCTGTGGAGCAATGTGACAAAGCCGGTCCTGAGCAACAACAGCCGGAAGTTCCTCCGGGAAGCCAGCGAACGGGACATACGCATCTTCGAGTCGGTCGCAGGCCGCGTACTCGACGCGCTGGGATATGAACGGACCTATGTGCGGGAAGATAAAGAGATGATGTTCACGGGCTATGACCTTGCGGCATTCGACGAAGAGAACAACCGTCTGAAGGAGGACTCCCGAAAAGGCGTGGACCCGGCCGACCTCCTGCGCCGGGACCTTCAGGCAGGCCTCCTGAGAGAAATCAAGACCCGCCACGCTGCCTCTCTCACGAGAGAATAGGCGCATTCCGGGATGACAGCCGGCATCTTGCCCCTCTCGGCCTGCGGGGATACCTCGAGAACAGGGAAGTGCCCGTCGTGATGTGGATTTACTGCAGGCTCGTGGCGAATGCAGCTGTCGGTTTGTCTTCTAGGAAAGGGCGTGAGCAGCGCAGGATCAGCCGGTGACGATTCTTGCCCTGGTCCCTTTCCCGGGCGTGCTTTCTATCTGCAGGTCCCACCCGTGCGCCTTCACGAGGTGCTTCACGATCGCGAGACCGAGGCCGGTGCCGCCCATGTTGCGTGAACGGCCGGGGTCGACCCGGTAGAAGCGCTCACCCAGCCGGGGGACATGTCTGGCTTCAATACCGATGCCCGTGTCCTCGACGAACAGCACCAGCTTCCCTCCATGCATCTCATCGCCGATAGTCACTCCGCCCTGTTCCGTGAACTTGATGGCGTTGTCCACCAGGTTGCTCAGGACCTGGATCAACCGGTCACGATCTGCATCGATCGCAGCCGGTTCCGTCATCAGACGCGCACCGACGGACAGGCCCTTGGCAACAGCCTTGTCGCTCAGGGTCGCCAGGACATGGTCAACGACCTCCCGGATATCGACCCGAGACTTTTCGATCCTGATCACGCCCAGTTCGAGCTTGGAAATGGTCATCAGGTCTTCCACGAGGCTGTTGATCCGTTCGCTGTTCGCCTTGATGGTCTGGAGGAACTTGAGAGCGTTCTGGCGATCATCGAGGGCTCCCTCGAGGAGCGTGTCGGCAAAACCCTGGATGGCCGTGATCGGGGTCCTGATCTCGTGGGAGATGTTTGCGACGAAATCTTTTCTGGTCTGCTCCAGTTTCCTGAGCTGGGTGATGTCGTGGAAAATGGCGACGAAACCCGACAGCTCCCGTTCATGATAGAAAAGGGGAGAGACCTGGACCACACAGTACTGTTCGAGCGGCGAGTCGATGCGCAGTTCCGCGCTGGCCGACCGCTCCTCCTTCCGCACGGTTTCCATGAGCAACAGGAACTCGCTGTTACGGACAACCTCAATGAACGGCCTGCCGGTGAGGGCCGTTTCCCCGAACAGGGTCCTGGCCGCCACGCTGGACAGCGTTATCATGCCCTTCGCGTTGATGATGAAAAGGGCGTCCGGGATGTTCCTCAGGACCATGTTCAGGCGGTGCTGCTCCTCTTCATGGCTGGCGATGCTGTTCTTCAGTTCCTCGGACATGGCGTTGAGGCTCGCGGCGATCTCGTCAAACTCGCCTTCCTGGTGCAGGAAGAGCTTCTTCCCCACTTCCCCGCTGGCCATGGACCCGGCGAAATCGCGGATCTGGCGCGTCAGCCTCCGTATATGGTCCATTTGCCAGAACGAGAACAGGGCCGCTGCGACAAGGATCGAGAGCACGATGGCCAGGATCTTGAGCCTCAGGAAATTGACGGCGGCATCCACGTCCGCAAGGGGGATGCTCAGCCGGATAAATCCCGCATCAGCACCACCGCGGGATATCTTGACCGCGACGTACAGGAAGTCATATTTTAGGGTATTGCTGAATCGCACGGCCATGCCAATGCCATTCAGCATGGCCTGCTGGATCTCCTGGCGGTGAGCATGGTTGTCCATGGTCCGTGAATCGCTGTCCGAGTCGCCCAGGACCCTGCCGTCCGTGTTAATGATGGTGACGCGGGCTCCCATGCGCTGTTTCAACTGCCTGCACGCATCGTCGAGAGGTGACAGGGAGCGGAATGAGAGGGTGTCGGATACGAGGTCTGCCTGAACAGCGAGATTGTCCCGGAGATGGGAGATGTAGGTGTCCCGAACGGCACTGGTCACTGACAGCTCGACGCCAATCACGGCGAGGATCATGATCACTGCATAGATCACGAACATCCGCCTGAAAATGCCGCCCTTACCGCTATTCGACATAATAGCCAACGCCCCGTCGTGTCTTGATGTGAGCGGGGTTCGACGGGTCGGTCTCGATCTGGGTCCGGAGACGCCGGATGTGGACATCGACCGTCCTCGGCTCGACATAGGTCTCGTCCTTCCACACGGCGTCGAGCAGCTGGTCCCTGCTGAACACGCGGCCCTTTCGCTCTGCAAGGAAGAGGAGGAGCTTGAATTCCGTCGCGCTCAGGTGGAGTGCTTCGGCTCCCCTGGAGACCGCAACGGTTTCGGTGTTGATCGTGAGGTCGCCGATGCGTATGACCTTGTCCCGGGCGCCGCCCTCGCCGGTCCTCCGGAGCAGCGCCTTAACCCGGGCAAGGAGCTCCTTCGGGCTGAATGGCTTGGTCATATAATCATCGGCGCCGGTCTCGAGTCCTCTGATCTTGTCCGACACGTCGCCCTTCGCGGTGAGCATGATGACTGGCAGGGATTCGGTCTTCGGGTTGTTCCTGAGCATCCTGCAGACCTCGACACCCTGAACGCCGGGGAGCATGAGGTCGAGGATGACAAGGTCAAAGCCGCCTTTACGCAGCTTTTCGAGCGCCTCTTCTCCGTCAGCCGCGGTGGAGACCTTGTAGCCTTCCTTTTTCAGGTTGTAGGACACCAGCTCGATCAGGTCGGGTTCGTCGTCAACGACAAGGATTTTTTTCGGTTCCATAGCACGCTGGATCATAATGAAATTAAGTGCCGGATGATCAGAGGAAAATATACCATAAAAATCTCATGATAACATCACAAATTATTGACCGATGCCGGTACATTGATGCTATAATCAGCTTAGAATTTCCAGCGAAAGGGGGAGACAACAGACATGAAATACATCAGATCATCCACCATGGTATTCGCGTACCTTCTGCTGTTCGCACTGGCCGCCCATGGGGAGGAGGGCATGAAAGAGAAACGATTCGTCGCCACGGTCGGTCCTGACGGGGTCCAGCATGTGGATATCACGGGCGGCGAGTATTTTTTCGATCCGAACTATATCGTGGTAAAGGTCAACGTGCCGGTGGAACTGTCCGTAAAAAAAACCAAAGGGTACGTGCCTCATGACATCCTGGTGAAAGCTCCTGAGGCAGGGATCGATTTCAAGGTCAAGCTGAGCGACAAAGAGGCCATGACCGTCAAGTTCACGCCGACGAAGACAGGCAAATATGAAATGGAGTGTGACGAGCGCTTCCTGTTCTTCAAGAGCCATAAGGACAGGGGCATGGACGGTTTCATCGAGGTTGTCCAGTAAAATCATAAAAATGGGGACAGACACGGTAAGGAAACTGTGATTTCCGCGTATTGTCCGTCCCCTGTTCTCCCATGCAATATCCGCTCATCGACAGGCAACTGCTTGTTTCACTCCGGCTCGCTCACGGGACTTATAATTTTCTCGTGATGCTTCTGTTCTGGCACCAGGCATGGCTTGGGATAAAGATCAGGAAAGCGCGCAAAGCCAGGGCGCCGCTGCCCTTCCCGGCGATCAGGCAGCACCGGAAAGGCGGTCCTCTTTACGCGGTTCTGGCCGTTCTCGGGTATGTCTACGGGATCATCCTCGTCATGCTCGATACCGGAAAGATATTTGAATATCCTCCGCACCTCTTCCTGGGCACTGTCCTTGTTCTTCTCATGATCGCGAGCGTTGCCATATCCCGCACCATCAGGGGTCAGGAATCGGCTTCGCGTACACCGCATTTCGCGATTGGCATAGCCATCTTGTCCGTCTATCCCGTCCAGGTGTTTCTCGGCCTAGGCGCGTTGTTTTAATTGACATCCCTCTACCACCTTGTTAATATATACGATCAATGCTATGGTTTCTGAACAGAAATCCGCGGTTAGGCATCGAACTGACGTCGTCGGCGGTGCGGGTCGCGGCGCTCTCCGGCTACGGCGGTTCCCTGAGGGTTAGCTCGGCCATCCAAGAGGACCTTCCACCGGGAGTTTTGACGGAGTCCTATTCCGCACTGAATATCGCCGACCCGGACCGACTAACCGAGGCAATCAAACGCTGCGCCGGTCCGTCTCTCCCGAAGCCCTGCCGCGCGTCGGTCTGTCTTCCAGACCAGATATTCCGGATCCAGACGCTTGAGTTCGATGAACTTCCGCCGAAGGCTGTTGAGCGCGATCGGCTGATACGCTGGAGGCTCGAAAAAACAGCGGCCTTCGATCTCGCGGAAACGGTTCTCAGGCACCAGATCCTCCGGCGCGGGCCGGGGATTACCGTTCTTGCCTGCGTTGCCAAGAAGGCCGTTCTCGCCCAGTATGAGGACCTCTTTCTCGGGCTGGACGTGGAGCCCTGGTCAATGGGGATCTCGTCGCTTTCTGCACTGAACTTTTATGCCCCTTATATGAATGCCAGGTCCGGCTCCTTCGCCCTCACGCACGTGCACACCGATTCGTTCTCGACGATCATCGCGGAAAAGGGGGGCGTCCGCTTCTACCGCTCCAAGGATCTGAAGCGGAGCGGCGGTGATGAAATCACGGCCCGGCTGCTGCGCGAGATCGAGGACTCCCTCCATTTTTACACCCACCGCGACCGGTCGCAGCAATCCGAACTGGGATATCTCTATCTGACCGGGGACGCCAGGATCGGGGAGGTGCTGGAGCAGGAGCTGAAATCGCAGCATGCGCTCGCGGTCGAGGCTCTCTCTCCCGCAGTGGTCCTTCCCCACGGCGTAGAGGCGCCGACGGAAATGGCCGCGGCCCTAGGGGCGGGGATTCCGGCATGATCTCGATCAATTTCGCGAGCAGGGATTATCCGCTCATGGACAGGCTCCGGACCGGGCTCGTCGCGGCGAGCGTGCTGCTTGCAGCAGGCGTCGTGGCGATTGTCTGGACCTCACTGGCACTTCGCCTGCACACCCGGGACATAGACGGTAAGGTGCGGGAGATCCTGTCATCCGAGGAACAGATCAAACCACTGCTGGCCGAGCGGGACCGGATCATCAAGGACCTTTCGTCCATGTCAGCGCTCATGGATGCGCGGCGCTTCTCGTGGACACGCCTCTTCACCCAGATCGAGCGGGTTTTCCCCTCCGGTGTCGCGGTAAATAAAGTGGATTACAATCCCCGGGAGCGCCAACTCGTCCTCGAGGCAACAGCTCAGTCGCCGGAAGCGCTCAGGAACCTCATGATCGGCCTGGAGCGGTCCCTGGTGTTCAAGGAAGCCTATCTGCGACATCAGTCGGTCGAGAAAGGGATCATATCGTTCAATGTCGTCGCTCTCTATCAGGAACATAACGCTTCCGGAGTGGCTCCGGGCAAATAGACGGCTGCAGAAGGCGGTCCTTGTCTGCGCCGCGCTTCTGATCGCCGACCTGTTACTCTATGCGTTCCTCGTTGTTCCGTACATCAACGGGATCCGGTCGCTGGAGGCGAGGTACGGCGAGCTCAGAAAAAGGCGCACCGAGGCCATCTTGTTCGAGAAACAGAAAAAAGAGCTGACAGGCATCCGGGCAGGCATCCCGACCCAGAAGGACATGCCGATCCTGGTCAAGGACCTTGTTCAGTCCGCGCGGCGGCTGAACCTGACCGTGTCTGCGATCACCTATGATATCCCGAAGCGAAGCGGCGAAGAACTGGCCATCCTCTCCTTTGCGTTCCCGGCTGAGGGCAGGTATGCCGATATCAAGCGGTTCGTCTACGAAATCGAGACATCGGACCGGCCTGTCGGCATCCAGGACCTCAAGCTCGAAGGGGACAAGGGTCTCGTGCGGATGCAGCTGAAGCTGGTGACCTACGTGAAGGGCCAGTGATGGGCGACTGATATGACGCTGACTCCGGAAAATCAGAAGAAACTGCTGGCTGGGTTGCTCGCCCTGCTCATGATCCTGATCGGGTACCGGGTCCTGACGGCGGGGAAACCCCGCACCGCTCCCCTGATCTATGTCCGAGGAGCGGTGGCGACGACATCAGTGCGCGGGGGGGGGCAGTCGCCGTCGTCCGCACCGGACCCCCTGCTGCTGTTCCTCGTCCGGCGCGAGGAGAAGTACCCCGGCATGGTCAGGGACTTCTTCCGGATGGAGAACCCGGCGAGCAGGATAAAGCCGGTTATCAAAACGGCACCCACGCCGACCGTGCCTGTTTCGCCGCCAGTCCCGGAAAAGACACCGGAAGAGATCGCGGCGGAAGCTGCCCGGGCCGACCTCTCGAAGTTCCGCTTTCTCGGATACCTTACGGAGAAGGACAGTAGCCTGTTCCTCTCCAAGGACGGAGAGCTCTTTATCGTCCGGAGCGGAGAGTCGGTCCTGAAGAACTACCGTGTGAAAGAGGCCGGCAAGGAACACGTGGTCCTGCAGGATACGGTCACCCGCGTGGAAGTCCGGGTCGAGCTTTCGGGCGGGGCCGACCAGTCCGGAGCTGCCCCGAAGCAGCGGTAACATGGCAAGGAGGGAGCTAATGAAAAGGGCCATCCTACTGTGCGTGGTCGCGCTTGCCGCCCTGTCGCTCGCGGGCTGCGCCGGTTCCCGTGCATTCCAGCGGGGCGAAAGCTTCGCCCATAACGGAGAATGGGACCTGGCCGTCAAGGAATACCGCGACGCCAACAAGACCGATCCTCAGAACATCGAATACCGTTCGGCCCTGCTGCGGGCCCAGGAGACCGCCGCCAACCAGCATTATAAGAAGGCACGTTCGTTTCTGAAAGAACGCAAGCTGGACCAGGCCATCGTCGAACTGCAGCAGGCCATGTACCTGAACCCCACGAGCGCGGCCGTCCAGGGCGCCCTCAAGTCGGTGCTGAACATGAAACAGGCCGAGGATCATTACCGCACGGCACTCACCTTCCAGGAACTGAACCGCTTGAACGATGCGATCAACGAGTTGAACCTCGCGGTCGAGCTCGATCCCGAAAACGCAAAGTACTTCGATTCGCTCGCGAAGCTTCAAAAAACAAAGTCCGAGACGGAGCCCGATGAAGCGCTTACCCTGGCCTCGGACAAGCCGATCACGCTGAATTTCAAGAACACCAACATCAAGGAAGTGTTCGAGGTCCTGTCGAAGCTTGCGGGCATCAATATCATGTTCGACGAGGACGTGCGGGCGCAGAACGTCACCGTTTTCGTCAAGGACGTATCGTTCCAGTACGCGCTCAATCTCCTGCTCTCCACCAACAAACTGTTCATGAAGAAGATCAGCGCCGATACGATCATCATCATACCCAAGAGCAAGGCCAAGCTGGACCAGTATCAGGACCTTCTGGTCAAGACCTTCTACCTGACCAACGTCAAATCGAAGGAGGCGGTGAACCTGCTCAGATCCATGCTCGACGTGAAGAAGATCTACGTGAACGAGGTCCAGAACTCGATCACCGTCCGGGACACGCCGGAGAAGATCAAGCTCGTGGAAAAGATCATCAACGCGAATGATCTCAAGGAGGCGGAGGTCGTCCTCGATGTCGAGGTGCTCGAGATCGCGCGCAGCAATTCCATCCAGTACGGCTGGAACCTCAATCCAGGGTCGGCGACCGCTACTGTACAGGGGACCAACCAGACGCAGGGCAGCTCACAGATCACTCTAGCAAACCTCAGGAATATTACGGGGGACAATATCATACTGACCCTGCCGGGACTGGTACTGAACCTGCTCAAGCAGGATTCCGATGCGCAGACGCTGGCGAACCCCCGGGTGAGGGTGCTGAACGGCAAACAAGCGAAGTTCCACATCGGAGAGCGAATTCCAGTCCAGACCTCGACGATCCAATCGACGGCGACAGTGGCCGTAACGTCCACGTTCGAGTACAAGGACGTGGGCATCAAGGTGAACATCGAGCCGAACGTCCATCTCAACAACACGGTCACGCTCAAGATGGGCATGGAGGTCAGCACGCTCGAAGACGCCATCGATTTCGGCAACGGCCAGAAACAGTACAAGTTTGGCACGCGCAACACTGAGACCGTGGTCAACCTGCGCGACGGCGAGAGCGTGATCATCGGAGGCCTTATCCAGGACGAGGACCGCAAAAGCACGGTGAAGCTCCCCATCCTCGGGGACATCCCGATCCTGGGCAAGCTTTTTTCAAATACGAGCAACGGCACGATCAAGACCGATATCCTGATGTCGATCACGCCGAGCATCGTGCGCACCATGGAGCTTCCCGACAAGGATGCGCTGAACTTCTGGTCGGGCACGGAAGAGGCCTACGACACGAAACCGCTGTTCGTGAGCACGGGGAAGAGCTCGAAATCGGCGGAAAAGCCCTTAGACAAGGCGGCGGTGCTTGACTCCATGGCGCAGCGGCAGCCTCCGGCAGCAGGCGAGCCGGCTAAACCGGTGGCTGCGGATCAGGCAGTACCGGCCTCGCTGGAGATCAAACCCGGTGAGTCCGCGTCCCCCCTGGGTCAGGATCTGAGGTACGACCTCTCCGTCAGCAACGTGAAGAACCTGTACGGTGCGATTGTCACGCTCGGTTACGATCCCAAAGTCGTGGAGTTCAAGGCGGCGAGCGAAAACGGGTTTCTGAAGAAGGACGGTCAGCAGACGTCTTTCCTTTTCTCGAATAACATCAAGGCCGGCACCGTGGACATCTACATGACCCGCATCGGCGACGTGGGGGGGGTCGAAGGTTCAGGCAGCCTCTGCACGATCATATTCCAGGGAAAATCAGCGGGCACGGCCAATATTATTTTCAAGAACGCAAAACTGGGGAATTTCAACCGGGAGCCCATCAAGACCGATCTCAAGGGTGCCAGGGCGGTCGTGAAGTAGCGGGGTCGACAGTCGCTGTATGACGAATCGGGATTCGGGCATATGCAGGTCATTCCCCGTTCGAACGGCATCGGCGCAGCGGGGCATCACGCTGGTGGAACTGATCGTGGTCATAGCCATCGTCGGAATCCTGGCTTCTGCGGTCATGCCCGTCTCGCGCATGACCGTGAAGCGGACGAGGGAAATGGAACTGCGCAGCGACCTGCGGACCATCAGGAACGCGATCGATGCATTTCGCGCCGACTGCATCGCGACGAAGGGGGTCAAGCTGTCGACGGACTACTGCAAGGCGGACCAGGATTACTACCCGGAATCCCTCGAACAGCTGACAAAGCCCCTGCGGCTGGCAAACGCCGTGGACAAGACGAAGAAGTACCTGAGGCGGATACCAAAGGATCCCATGACCCCCCCCGAGGACGGCGAGAATGCCAACTGGGGGCTCAGGTCATACCGGGATGAACCCGATTCCACCCAATGGGGCGGGGGGAACGTGTTCGACGTTTATTCCAAGAGCGAGGCAGTGGCAATCGATGGCACGAAATACAGTACCTGGTGATTGTCCGGGGGCAGACGTGACAGTGAATAACGGAAGGGCCGGGACCCCGGCCGCCGGCATCTCCTCCCAGCGCGGGTTCACCATGATGGAGCTGCTGATCGTCATGGCGATCATGGGCATTCTCCTCACCATTGCCCAGCCGAGCCTCAGGCAGTCCATCGTCAGGGCGCGGGAGGCGGTGCTGAAGGAGAACCTGTTCTCCCTGCGTGAGGCCATCGATCAGTACTACGCAGACTATGGAAAATACCCTGACCAGCTCGCGGACCTGACCAGCACGCAGGACCCCGCGAAGAGCTATATGCGCAGCCTGCCGAAGGACCCCTTCACGAACGCTGCCGACTGGATCACGGTTGCTCCTGCCGAGGGGAGCGAGGGTGGGATCTTCGATGTGCACAGCGCCAGCCCGCTCGTTGCTACGGACGGCACCGCCTACAACACGTGGTGAACTGTCTCGTTCGTCTCCGTGCGCGTTCTTTTGACGAACGCTTCTTCCGGGGGCAGCCTCAAAGAAATCATTCTCCTGACTTTTCCAATCTATTGTCTTCCTCCGAAGCGAGTAGCATGCGATCCTTGCACGGGCCTTCGCCTTCCGGTAAGGCTTTTTTTCTGCCTAGTGCCGCCGTTTCGGAAGTCACCGACCAGTAGGTTGACGCCGTCCATCCTAAAAAAAGCTTGCAACAACAGCATAAAACCAGTAATATTTATTTCGTGAAAAAAATCAAATATTTCTTCAGAAAATACTTCCTGACGGGGCTGCTCGTCCTGCTGCCGATCTGGGCGACCTACTACGTGCTTTCGGCCCTGCTCAGCGTGATCGACGGCATCCTAGGCGACCTCCCGCGGGATCTTATCGGCTTGAAATTTCCCGGGCTGGGCATTCTCACCCTGATCGTGGTCGTTGTCGCGGTCGGCATGCTGTCCGCCAATTATCTGGGCAGCCGCATCGTCCGGCTGAGCGACGAACTGCTGCACAAGGTCCCCCTGGTGCGCGGTGTCTACTTTACGGTAAAGCAGGTCATGGAGACGTTTTCCCTGAAGCAGAACTTTCACGGTGTTGCTCTCGTGGAGTATCCGCGCAGGGGATGCTACAGCATCGGATTCATGACCGGAGAAGTGCCCGGCGAGCATCTGAAGTTGAACGGCACGTTCGTGACCGTGTTCGTCCCGACCACGCCGAACCCAACAGCGGGGTTTCTCCTGGTCCTTCCCGAGCCGGAGGTCATCCAGCTCGATATGACCGTCGAGCAGGGAATGAGATTCATCATATCGCTCGGGCTCGTACCTCTCCGCGACGCCGATGTGCAGAAGATGAAACGCTCCCATCCCAAGGACGACACTGATGGCCTGAAAAAACGCCCGGAGATATCATCATGAAGCCGACCGTCCTCATTCTTGCCGCCGGCCTCGGAACCCGCATGAAGTCCGGCCTTGCGAAAGCCCTTCACCCGCTTGCCGGCCGTCCCCTGGTCGCGCATGCGTTGAACGCCGCGAACGGCATCGGTCCTGAGAGGGTTGTCGTTATCGTCGGGCATCAGGCCGAACAGGTCACCGCCGCTGTCGAAGCGCAAGGCGCCGAGATCGTCCTGCAGCAGGAGCAGCTCGGCACGGGGCACGCCGTACTGCAGGCGAGGCAAGCGATCGACCGGGCGAACGGACCTGTCATGATCCTTTGCGCCGACACGCCGCTCCTGACCTCCGGGACGCTCCGTGATCTCGCAGAGCTCCACGTGAAAACGCGCTCGGCGATCACGCTCATCACGGCGCGAGTCGAAAACCCCTACGGGTACGGACGGGTCGTGAGGGGATCATCCGGAGTCATGAAGGTCGTCGAAGAAAAGGACGCGACCGCACGCCAGCGGAAGATCACGGAAGTGAACGCAGGCATCTACTGTTTCGATAGATCCTTTCTCTCTGATGCGCTTGACCGGCTTGACCGGAACAATGCCCAGGGAGAATACTACCTTCCCGACGCCATCGCTTTGGCGCGCAGGAAGCAGCGCAGAGTCTCGGCGCTCGTGTGCGACGATCCGCGCGAGGTTCTGGGAGTGAACACGAGGAAGGACCTGAGCGTCGCAGAGGCCGTCCTGCGGGACCGCGTGAACACGGCCTGGATGCTGGCGGGCGTCACGCTGGTCGACCCGGACAGCACGTTCATCGGAAGCGACGTCGTGCTTGGCCGCGACACGGTCCTCTACGGGAATGTCCGGATCGAGGGAAAGAGCCGGATCGGCGAGCGCTGCACCGTGTACCCCGGATCGCGCATCGCGGACAGCGTGATCGGGGACAGGGTCACGGTCAAGGACTGCTCGATCATCGAGGAAAGCGAGATTGAGTCGGAAGCGGCAGTCGGCCCCTTCGCCCACCTCCGGCCGGGAGCGGTCATCAGCGAGCGCGCGCGGATCGGGAACTTCGTCGAGGTCAAGAAGTCGATCATCGGGAAAGGGAGCAAGGCGAACCACCTTTCCTATATCGGCGATGCGACCGTCGGCAGTGACGTGAACATAGGGGCCGGGGTGATCACCTGCAACTACGACGGGTTCCAGAAATACCGGACGGTGATCGAGGACGGCGTTTTCGTCGGCAGTGACGCACAGCTCGTGGCGCCGGTGCGGATCGGCAAAGGCGCGGTCGTGGCCGCGGGTGCGACGATAACCAAAGACGTCCCTCCGGATGCCCTGGCCATCAGCAGGGTCCCCCAGGCCGTCCGCGAAGGCTTTGCAAGCCGGAGAAGGAAGTTGAAACAGAAGAAGGACTGAATACATTGCAGAGTGAAGAGTGAAGGAGCTTCTCTTTCAATTTGCCAGTTCCCGTCTGAAATTTCGAACGGAGCATGATGATCCATGTGCGGCATTATCGGTTATATCGGCAGGGACCCGGCGGTCCCGATCCTGATCGAGGGGCTCAAGAAGCTCGAGTACCGTGGCTACGACTCGTCGGGGATCGCCGTTCTTGAGAACGGGAAGCTCGCTGTCCGCAGGGCTGTTGGCAAGCTGCAGAATCTCGAGACGCTCCTGCGCGGCGAGATGTTGAACGGCACCGTCGGCGTCGGGCACGTCCGCTGGGCGACCCACGGCAGGCCGTCCGAAGAGAACGCCCATCCCCACCGCGCGGGCAGCGTTGTCGTGGTCCATAATGGCATCATCGAGAACTACACCGAGCTCAAAATGGAGCTTTCTGCAGAGGGAAGGATCTTTCTGTCCGAAACGGACACGGAAGTGATCGCACACCTTATCGACAGCATCGCCGGGAAGAGAATCCCGCTGGAACAGGCCGTGCGGGAGGCCGCCGCCAGACTGCGGGGCGCCTATGCGATCGCCGTTATCGATGAGCGAAGCCCGGACGTCGTGGTCGGCGCCCGGAAGGGCAGCCCGCTCGTTGTCGGGCTCGGCCAGGGCGAGTTTTTCCTTGCTTCGGACATCCCGGCGGTCCTGCACCGCACCCGTGACATGCTGTTCCTGAACGATGATGAGATGGCCATCCTGTCCAATGAAGGCGTGAAGATAACCGACTTGTCGGGCAGGGAGCTTTCTCGCGAGATAACGCGCGTCCTGTGGAACCCGGTCATGGCCGAGAAGGGCGGGTACCGCCACTTCATGCTGAAGGAGATCTACGAACAGCCGCGCGCCATCATGGACACCATCCGGGGCAGGGTGTCCCAGGAGTCCGGAACGATCCACCTGGAGGAGATAGGCCTCACGCGCGAGCGGCTGGCCGCAGTAAAGAAGATATTCATCGTTGCGTGCGGGACGTCGTGGCATGCGGCGCTGGTGGGCAAATACATGGTCGAAGAGCTGGCCTGCATGCCAACCGAGGTGGACATCGGTTCGGAATTCCGCTACCGCTGCCCGCTCGTTGCCAGGGACAACCTCTTCATTGCAATCACCCAGTCGGGAGAGACCGCCGACACGCTCGCGGCGATGCGCGAAGCGAAACAGAAAGGAGCGACGGTCATCGCCGTCTGCAATGTGGTAGGGTCCACGGCGAGTCGCGAGGCCGACGGCGTGGTCTATACGCACGCCGGCCCCGAGATCGGCGTCGCCTCGACCAAGGCTTTCACGGCTCAGCTAACAGCGCTGTACCTGTTCGGACTATTTTTCGCCAGCATCCGCGGAACGCTCTCGGCGGAAGCGCTTAAGAAGAAGATCGAGGACCTGGTTCATATCCCGGCACTGGTGGAGCGCTGCCTCGAGTCGAACGAGGGCATTGAGCAGATTGCGAAACGCTATTTCAAGGCAAATGATTTCCTGTATCTCGGCCGTGGGCCGAACTTCCCGATCGCACTGGAAGGCGCGCTCAAGCTGAAGGAGATTTCCTATATCCACGCCGAGGGCTATCCGGCCGGAGAAATGAAGCATGGTCCCATTGCGCTGATCGACGAGAACCTGCCGGTGGTCGTGCTTGCGGGAAAGAACGGCGTTTACGAGAAGATCCAGGCCAATATCGAAGAGGTGAAGGCGCGCGGCGGCATCGTGATCGCGGTGACCACCGAGGGGGACACTGAGGTCGCCGGGCGCGTAGCTCATGCCATTTCCGTTCCTATTACGAACCAGCTCCTCATGCCGATCCTCATGACCATTCCGCTCCAACTGCTCGCGTACCACATTGCGGTGCTTCGCGGGGCCGATGTGGACCAGCCAAGAAATCTGGCGAAGAGCGTAACGGTGGAGTAGACTGCTTCGCGAAGAATGCGCCGCTAAAAATGATAATGGGGAATGAAAAGGTGGGGTAGGAGCGGGTCTGCCCGGTCCTCAACCGCAGGGTTTATATCGCTCCTTCGCTGATCCCCGGGCTCCCGGTTTCCGTTGAGCCGTCTCCGCAGGATTACGCCTTCAACTCGTGGGAAGCGCCCTTCCGGCCCGTGCGGTGTTTGTTCCCCTCGTCATCGGCAAGAAATCCCATATGAGTCAGCTCATGCATGATCCGCTGCGCGCCCTCCACGGGCGTCGACGAAACGGTATCGATGCAGAGCTCCGGCGAGCGCGGTGGTTCATAATCGTCATCGACACCGGTGAAGCCCGTTATCCTGCCCTGTCTCGCCATGGCGTACATGCCTTTCACGTCCCGCACGGCGCACACGTCCACGGGCGTGTCCACGAAGACCTCGATGAAGCGCCCGGTTCCTACCATCGACCGCACCTGGTCCCTGGCAGAGGCATAGGGGCTGATCAGCGCGCAGACGGCGACGCCCTCATGGCGGACCACTTCGGAGGCAACAAATCCCACCCTGAGGATGTTCGTGACCCGGTCCTCCCTGCTGAAGCCCAGCCCCTTCGTGAGATGGGTTCTTACCACGTCCCCGTCAAGGATCGTCACCTTCCTGCCCGCAGCCATGAGCAGGGGGGTGAGGCATTCAGCGATCGTTGATTTTCCCGAGCTGGGCAGGCCCGTCAGCCAGACGCAGAAGCCCTGGCGCGTTTTCGGAGGATAGGCCTCGAAAAGAATCTGCGCCACTTCCGGACAGGTGAACCATTCTGGCAGCCGTTTTCCCTGGAACAGGGATTCCTCGATGACGTTCGTGGCCGACACCCGGATGAACTGCGCCGGGCTGCTCACGGCACGGTCCGATGAAACGTAATGGTTCCCTTCGGGCAGATAGACCATTTCCTTGTGGGGGATCATGCCAACCCCGATCTCGTGCTCGTGGGCATGGAACAGATCCTGCACCTGCCGCGAGATGTAAAAGTCCCGGCCGGCGGAGTCTCTGCCCGGGCCGTGGGGGTCGCGGCCGATGATGAAGTAATTGGCGCCGTAATTCCTGTTGATGATCCCGTGCCAGATGCCGGCCCTCGGCCCCGCCATGCGAATCGCAAGGGGGAGCAGGTTTAACAGGGTTTTCCCTCGATCGAAATATTTCTCGATCAATTCCTTGTAGCAGCGCACCCGGGCGTAGTGTCCAGCGTCATTGTTCCCGGTTGCTCCGATCACGGGATGGATCAGCAGAGACCCGTCTACCTCCTCGGCGGCCGATTTCGTCAGCACCTCGTGGGCGCGGTGCATGGGATGGCGGGGCTGGTAAGCGATCACGTTCTCCCTGCCCATGGCTTCGAGCATGCCGCGCACTTCCGCAGGCGTTCTTCGGTGATCGGGGAAGTCGCCGTATCGGGGCATGCTGATCACCGTGAGCGGGCCTGAAAGGCAGTAGCGGCCCCATTGGTGCATTTCGCATACGAGCGGATGGCGTGAATCCGTAGTGCCGAGCACCATGCGATTTTCCGCCTCCCTGTCCCAGGAGAAAATCTCTTCAAGCGACATGATGGCGAGCATTTCGTTTGTCGGGCTTCGGAGGACCAGTCCTTTGCCTTCCTCGAGTCCCTGAATCGTGTCCACAGGCAGGGTGATGGGGATCGGGAAAAGCCTGCCGTCGGACAGCCTCATCTCACGCACTACGGACTGATAATCCTTCTCGCCCATGAACCGGTCCAGGGGGGAGAATGCTCCCATGGCGAGCAGATGGAGGTCGCACATTGACCGGAATGAAATCTGGATTGACGGCAATCCTTTTGCCTTGCGAATCAGTCGAAGTCGTTCTTCGGCAGCAGCGTGTAGATCAACGAGCCTGCCGCCGTAGGGAGCGATCAAGTGAACTGTCGGCGATTTCTCAATCCTGGCCATGATTGATCCTCCTGAGCATGAGAATATAAACCCCCTTGAGTCGTCTGTAACAGTGCTTTCCAGAGACGAGGATACATTTGAGCAACTCTTTTTAAGCCCGGTAATTGCCGTGATCCACTTTGGACTTAAGAAAGCTTCCCTGATATTACTCGTTTGTTTGCAGGATCTATACCAATGGCCATTTTTAATTAATTTCTGCCAATACCCTGATTAAGATAATAATAGGGTAGTCATTGAGACGAATTCCTGGTTCCTTTACGTCAGTTATTGTCACTCCAGATAGCATTCCTGTCCAAAATCGGACTTGTTTTTATGCTTTTATTTATAACAACTTGCGAAAGAATGCTGCTTGCCGGATTATGAAATTATTAATGGATAAGTCGTAATCTGGACAAAGCCTGTCAGTCATAAGCCCTCAATGTTCGTTCCTGACCGTACAATCGGAACTAGTGCTTTTTGCTAAGACGACCAGCCAATTAAAAAAGCATTTCAAACCCGCCTCAAAAAAACGCCATAACATCAGCCACATCCATCGGAAAATCATTCATTGACAGCGTCGACGTTAGAGGCGTGTGTTGCAGAAAGGCGCAAATAAGTCCGTAAACGCAGCTCTCTTCAGCGTGGTGTAAACAGGTGGCTCGCGATTTGCAACGTAATCGTTCAATCCGGCGCTGTGAGAACATTCGTTGGCCGCATCTGCAGTATAAAGAATATGGAAAGCAGGAAACAACTTGGATGAACCTCGTGACAACAAGGTCATGACTCGCGTCTGCTCTGGCAGCACCAGTGAAGCATCGCTGTGCTCACTGTTCTTCACATTTATCAAGATCGGGCTTACTGCTTTCGGTGGATTCATGGCGCTCATATCCGTAGTGCAGAACTATGCAGTCGAGCGAAAAAAAATGATCACCCACGAGGATATGCTGGATGGCGTTTCACTGGCCTCGGTCCTGCCCGGCCCTGTTGCGGTGAATGTTGTGGCCTATGTGGGCTACCGGGCTCGCGGAGCCACCGGCGCACTCGTGAGCGCAGGGGCGGTAATCCTTCCTGCATTTCTGCTTGTCCTTGCCCTCAGTTATGCTTATTTCACGTTCGGTCATATGCCGGCCGTCAACAAAGCGTTCCAGGGTTTTATCCCCGCCGTTACCGCCGTTATTTTCGTGACAGCAGGTAACATGGCGACAAAGGCGATCAAGGGAACGACCGAGTCGGTCATTGCCCTGGCTGCAGCCGGTCTTTTGCTCGGCGTGGGTGGTTTCCTGATTACGGTCGGCATCATCGTGACAAGCGGTTTCACGGGATGGCTGCTGTTTCACCTGCCCCGGGGAGGAGCGGGACAAGGGGATGCCCGTAGGCCGATCAACAAAACGAAAGCGACCGACCCCGGAGCGGGTACGCGGTTAGACGCATGGGCCGCCCCGCTCTCTGCCGCCTCTGTTGTGGTTCTGCCCGCGGCCGCGAAGCTGCTGATAGTCTTCGGAGCCATGAGCATCCTGCTCTTCGGCGGCGGTTACGTGTTCATTCCCCTGATCCAGCGCATCGTGGTGGATGGTTATGGATGGGTAACCCGCCAGGAGTTCGTTGATGCCATCGCGATGGGGCAGGTGACGCCGGGCCCTATCTTGATCAGTGCGGCCTTCATCGGATACAAGGTGTCCGGTCTGGGCGGCGCTGCTGCGGCAACGCTTGGTATCTTCACACCCCCGGCCATTGTCATGCTGCTCTGCACCCGGTTCATGGACAGGGTCAAGCGCTCGGATATGATCAAAGCCTCGTTGCGCGGCATACGGTCTGCCGTCATCGGCATGATCGCGGCTGCAGCGGTCACGGTAGCCCGCACGGCGCCCATGAACAGGGTAACGATCCTGATCTTCTGTCTGTCTCTCGTCGCTCTCCTTCGTTTTAAGGTAGAGACCGCCTGGATCATCCCCGCAGCGGGAGCCATGGGTCTGCTCTTGTATTAAGTTTTTGCAGCGACCGCGGTACGCAGCATACAGGCGAGGACCTGCGTCGGCAGGGAGGGAGGTTTTACCATGATGCCCATTTTTATGATCGGAACTCAGAGGTCGGGTTCGAACCTGCTCCGTTTGATGCTGAACCAGCTGCCGGAGATTGCCGCACCGCACCCGCCGCATATCCTGCAGCGGATCATGCCGCTTGTGTCCGTTTATGGAGACTTGAGCCAGGACTCGAACTTTGCCCAGCTCGTAGAGGATGTGTGCCGGCTCGTGGAACTGAACCCGGTCCCCTGGGAGGGGGTCAAACTTGACCGGGACGCAATTGCCCGTCACTGCCGCGAACGCAGCCCGGTGGCGCTCCACGGTGCGGTCTATGACAAGTGCGCCGAGGCCAAGGGAGCAGCGACCTGGTGCTGCAAGAGCCTGGCGAACATCAAGTATGTATCCCAGATAGAGAGCTATTTTCACAAGCCCAAATACATCTATTTGTACCGCGACGGGCGGGATGTCGCTGTTTCCTTTCATAAGGCCGTCGTCGGCGAGAAGCACTTCTACCATATTGCCCGTGAATGGGCGGCCACCCAGGAACTGGCACTGCAGATCCGGAAGGAGATGGAACCGGGCAGGTTTCTGGATATCAGCTACGAAGAACTGACCGGAGACCCGCAGAGAACGGCTCAGGACATCTGTGATTATCTCGGCCTGCCCTTTCGCGATGCCATGCTGGACTATTATCGAACCGAGGAAGCTAAGAGAGCGGCGTCCTCCAGCGAACTCTGGGGCAATGTCGTCAACCCCGTAATGCAGAACAACAATCGCAAATTCCTGCGGGAGGCCAGGGAAGAGGATATCAGGATATTCGAAGCCGTGGCCGGCCATATTCTCGACGCCCTGGGTTATGACCGCATCTTTATCCCCAGAGGAGAACAGGTGCGGTTCACGAATGCGGAAATAAAATCGTTCGATGCTGAAAATGCGGGGATGAAAGAAAAAGTGCTGAAGCTGATCGACCCGGCCGACCTCATACGGCGGGACCTGCAGGCGGGGCTGATCAAATCGATAGGGGAACGAAAGGCGTTCCCGCACGTGGCGCTGTCCCTGCCCGAGGACAGGCTGCTAAAATCCGGTCATTCAGGCGGGAACAGAGCATGATCGGGAATTGAGGAAGATGACAACGTTGGGGCATGCCGTGTACATGCCGATGTAAAATTGCAATTCCATAATCTAAGGAGGAACAATGAAGAACTGGGTGATGCAAGTAGTCGTAACACCGGTACTTTTAAGCGTGGGAGCTGTTGTGGTCATGGCCGGGATCGCGTCCGCCGAGATCAAGCTTGGGACGGTGCCTCGTCTAAGCGCGTCCGAATTGCATAGGATGTATACGCCGCTGGCCGAATACCTGGCAAAAGAAACCGGGGAAAAAGTGAGCATTGTAGTCCCGAAGGACTTTCCGGCATTCAAGGAGGCGGCAAAAAACGGCCAGATGGACATCGGCTTCGCGAACCCCCTGCTCTACGTCGAGATCAAAGACAAGGTGAATATCGAGCCACTCGCCTTGTCATCGGAGGTGAAAAGCGGCACCAGGCTCCGGGGGATCATCATCGTGAGAAAGGACAGCGGGATAGAGCGCATCACGGACCTCAAGGGGAAGAAATTCGTTTTCATGGACAAGGATTCTCCCGCGGGCTACCTGTTCCAGCTTCTGCTCCTGAACAAGGCCGGCTTCGACACGAAGAAGGACATCACTGTCCTGCCCTTCGCCAAGAGGCACGATAAGGTCGTTCAGTCCGTGTTCGACCGGACCGCCGATGCCGGCGGGATCCGCGAGGACGAACTGGAAAAGGTGAAGGACAAGGTCGATATTTCCCAGATCAGGATCGTGGGGTATACCGACTATGTTCCGAACTGGCCGTTATTCGCCACTCCGAAGCTGAAAGCAGAAACGGCGACGAAGATCAAAGCCGCCCTGCTCAAGCTGAAGCCGAACGATCCGAATAATGAAGCCATCCTGGGCCCGGCCCGGCTCACCGGGTTCATCCCCATTGCTGACAAGGAATATGATGACCTGCGGAAGGCGACAAAGATATCCGGCAGCATGTAGCCGGACGTCCCTTCGCAGGAAAGAGAGCATTGCCCGGCGCGAGCGCGGAAGCCGGACAACAACGACCGGCGAACAGGAGAGGAGCAGTCATGGACAGGAACGATTTCAAAAAATGGACGTTAACCAGAAAATTTCTGGTCAGCATTCTGCTGGCGCTTCTTCTGGTCTTTACGGCCATGGGAACGATCATCAGCATACATGAAAAGAACGTGCTCGTTTCCGACCTCAAGGACAAGGGGGAGAATGTGGCGAGGTTCCTCGCAGCCATTTCTGCCGAACCGATCCTGAGCTACAACCTCTCTTTTCTCGAGAACCATGTACGGTATGTTTCCGAAGGAGACGACGACATCATCTATGCGGTCATTCTCGACAAGGAGGGGAAAGAGCTCACGCGCCAGAAAAAAGAGAACAGGGACACCGCCGACGTTCTTGAATATACCAGCCCCATACTCCAGCAGAGCGAGAAGATCGGTCTTGTCAAGATCGGCTATTCGACCCGGGATATCAACCGGGCGCTGCGGCAATCGCAGACGATCCTGACCTCGCTGTCCCTCGCGACCATG
Organism: Nitrospirota bacterium; assembly: GCA_035516965.1. NCBI lineage: Bacteria > Pseudomonadati > Nitrospirota > Nitrospirota bacterium. The sequence continues at coordinate 24,768 of DATIZR010000048.1, read as the reverse complement.
CTCGCGGTCTCGGCCATCATCTATCTGCTTTTCCGCATCCTCGCGGTCAAACCCATCGACCGGCTGAATGCCGTTGTCGATCAGGTCTCGTCGGGAGACCTTACGATAACCCCGGAGGCTGAATCGGGCGACGAGATCGGGATGCTGTCCGCTTCGATCGGATCGATGGTTGAGAAGCTGAGGACCGTCGTAGGAGACGTGAAGGCTGCGGCCGCGGGAGTGGCATCCGGCAGCCAGACGATCAACGCGGGCTCTGAACAGATGTCGCAGGGAAGCACGGAACAGGCAGCCTCCGCAGAAGAGGCCTCGTCCTCCGTTGAAGAGATGAATGCAACCATCAGGCAGAATGCCGATAATGCCATGCAGACGGAAAAGATAGCACTGAAAAGCGCTGACGATGCACAGGAGAGCGGAAAGGCCGTGGCCGAAGCGGTGGCTGCCATGAAGGATATTGCGGAAAAGATATCGATCATCGAGGAGATCGCTCGGCAGACGAACCTGCTGGCCCTCAATGCGGCGATCGAGGCGGCCCGCGCGGGCGAGCATGGGAAGGGGTTTGCCGTGGTCGCGGCGGAGGTACGCAAACTTGCCGAACGAAGCCAGATCGCGGCTGCTGAGATCAGCAGACTTTCCCGGTCCAGCGTTGATGTTGCGGAAAAAGCCGGATCCATGCTTTCCAAACTCGTTCCCGATATCCAGAAGACCTCGGAGCTCGTGCAGGAGATCAGTGCGTCGAGCAAGGAGCAGGCATCGGGTGCGGACCAGATCAACAGCGCCATCCAGCAGCTCAATCACGTGATCCAGCAGAACGCGGGATCGGCGGAGGAGATGGCCTCCATGGCCGAAGAACTGTCGTCCCAGGCCGCCCAGCTTCTGCAGACCACCGCCTTCTTCAGGGTAGACGCGGGGAGAACGACGGTGGCCACGGCCGGTGATGATATGCGGAAGGACCCGGCGTCCAGGGTCAGAATAGCACCGCCGGTACACGGGGAGGCGCCCGCAGTGAAGCGAGGGCCGATATTCTCAGGCGTGAAGTTCGATTTGGGGCATCCCGGAAACGGCAGGTCGATGGATGAACGGGACAGGGAATTTGAGAAGTTCTGAGCCCTCGGAACAATCGCCCTGAAATGCCGCAAAGAGTTGAACAGAGAAGGCACTCATTGTTTTGAGTGCCTTCTCTGTTTTTTTCAGCCTCCGCCGGTTTTCCTCCACTTATATCCTTCGCAAGGAAATGTCTTTCCTGTTGATTTATCACCGGAATATCATTATAATGCATCTCCTGACCCGGAGGCTGGAGCGGTCATCCGCGATGTACCCGCTCCGGATTTTCAAGCGTAGTCACGGCGGGGAACAGCCTCCGCTTGACTTCGCCGGAGCTTCCGGTTCAGGCAGAGAACTGCGCCTTATCATGGATTACCTGGAAAATTTAAACCCGCCCCAGCGTGAAGCGGTATTGTACGGAGATGGACCGCTCCTGATCCTCGCCGGCGCCGGCAGCGGGAAGACGCGCGTCATCACCTGCCGGATCGCGCACCTGATCCGCGAGCGCGGCGTTGATCCCTACAATATCCTTGCGGTGACCTTCACGAACAAGGCCGCGAACGAAATGCGTGAGCGGCTTGAGCGGATGATCGACATTCCGCTCGGGCGGGGGGTCGGTTACGGCGGGCTCTGGATCAGCACCTTTCATTCGGCCTGTGTCAGGATCCTCCGGCAGTACATCGACCGGATGGGTTACAAGAAGCACTTCATCATTTACGACGAGACGGACCGTTCCTCGCTCATCAAGGCGTGCGCCTCTGACCTGCGGGTCGACACCGAACGCTACCAGCCGCGGGCCATCGGCGCGAAGATCAGTGCGCTCAAGAACAACCTGACCGACGCGGAGCAGTTCCAGAAGACGAGCGCCGGCTTCGGGTTCGATGACGCCGTCTCGCGGGTGTACGCGCTGTACGAGGAAAAGCTCAGGGAGTCGGGCAGCCTGGACTTCGACGATCTCCTCATGCTGACAGTGCGGCTTTTCGAACGGCACCCGGACGTGCTCACTTATTTTCAGAACCTGTTCCACCATATTCTGATCGACGAATACCAGGACACGAACCATGCCCAGTACCGGCTCGTGCGCCTGTTGACCGCGGTGCGGAAGAACTTGTGCGTGGTTGGCGACGACGACCAGAGCATCTACCGGTTCCGGGGCGCCGATATATCCAACATCCTGAACTTCGAAAAGGACTACCCCGAAGCGCGGGTGATCAAACTTGAACAGAACTACCGGTCGACGCAGAACATCCTGGGAGCGGCCGGGGCCGTGGTTTCGCGGAACCTGGGCAGGAAACCGAAGGAGCTCTGGACCCGGAAACGGGGCGGCGACAAGATCCTGGTCTACAAGGCGCAGGACGAGAAGGACGAAGCGCGTTTCATCTTCCGGACGGTGCAGCAGCAGGTCGAGGAAGGCAGGAGCCTCCGCGAGATGGCGGTGCTCTACCGCACCAATGCACAGTCGCGCGCCCTGGAGGACGAGCTCAGGAACCGCGGCATCCCCTACAGGATCTTCGGCGGCATGCGCTTCTACGACCGCAGGGAGATCAAGGACGTGATCGCCTATCTCCGGGTCCTGCAGAATCCCGCGGATCTGGTCGGCTTTCGCCGTATCGTGAACGTCCCGGCGCGCGGCATCGGTGATACGACGATCGAAAAACTGGAGGCCGCGGCTGCCGCAGCGGGCATCGGCCTCTATCAGGCGGCATGCAACCCGGACAGCGCTCCCATCACCCCGGCCGCGAGACGGAAACTGCGCGAGTTCACGGCGATGATGGAGCGGGTCCGTGCCGACCTGGGAACGATGACCATTACCGACCTTGTCCGCCGCGTGATCCACGAGAGCGGGTACGCTGCCGCGCTGGAACAGGAGAAGAGCGTTGAATCACGGATCCGGCTCGAGAACCTGAATGAGCTCCTGACCGCGACCGAGGACTTCCAGGAACAGAACCGGGACGCATCGCTTGCCGCGTTTCTGGACCAGGTTGCTCTCATAACCGATGCTGAAGAGCAGGCCGACGCCGAGGGCAGGCGGGGCAGGTCGGATTCCGTGACCCTCATGACGCTCCATAATGCCAAGGGCCTCGAGTTCAGCGTCGTCTTCCTGGCGGGCATGGAAGAGGGCCTGTTCCCGCACTCGCGCTCCGCGGAGAACGAAGAGGAGCTCGAAGAAGAGCGCAGGCTGTGCTACGTGGGCATCACGAGGGCAAAGGAGCGCCTGATCATCACCCATGCCGCCGAGCGGCGTCTCTATGGATATCCCCAGGCCAACCTGGTGTCCCGTTTCCTGCAGGAAATGCCCGAAGAGGCCCTGGAGAAAACGGGGGAATACGAGTTCGAACGCTCCATCGGCAGGGACCGGCCGCGCTGGACCGACGCGGTCATTCCCGAAAAGCAGGTACCTGTGACGGATACGTTCGCCGGGGCGGCCAAGAAGCAGGACGGCAGCAGCCGCTATTACCGGGGCGCCGTCGTAAAGCACTCGACGTTCGGGATCGGGACGGTCCAGCGGTCGGAAGGGTCTGGCGATGATATCAAGATCAGCGTCAGTTTTCCGGGACACGGCGTGAAGACGCTGGCAGTCAAGTACGCGAAGCTGGAAGTCATTTGATTTAGACACTGATGGACACTGATAAAAGCTATGAATGATCTGATCAAACTATTTGAATCATATCTTCTATCAGCGTGAATCAGCGTCAATGCTTATAGGAGATCTTCATGAAAATCACAAAAAAGGAAGTGGAGCACGTTGCCAAGCTTGCCAGGCTTGAGCTTTCGGAGCAGGCCAGGGACCTCTTCACGGACCAGCTCTCGAACATCCTGACCTATGTGGAACAGCTGAACGAGATTGACACGAAGGGCGTTGAGCCGACGTCGCATGTGCTGGACATAAGCAACGTCATGCGCGAAGACGTGCCCGTCGAGAGTCTTCCCCAGGAAAAGGCGCTGGAGAACGCGCCGGACAAGGCCTCGGGGCACTACCGCGTGCCGAAGATAATCGAGTAGTCGCGGGAAAAACAGCGTGACCGTGATGAATACTGACAGGATAGGTGAGGTGTCTCTGGTGCTTATTTTCAGATGCATCATAATTTATTATCCGTGTTAATCTGTGTCAAAATGGAAGAGACGGTAAAGAGGAAAACATGTTCAGACTGATGCTTCGATCCAAGATCCACCGGGCAGCCGTGACGGACGCGAACCTCGAGTATGAGGGGAGCCTGACCGTCGATCCCGTGCTGCTGGAAACGGCCGGCATTCTCCCGTATGAACAGGTGAGCGTCTCGAACCTGAACAACGGAGAACGGTTCGAAACCTACGTGATCCCCGGGAAGCGCGGGTCCGGCGAGATGGTCCTGAACGGCCCGACGGCACGGAAAGGCGTGAAGGGAGACAAGATCATCGTCTTCTGCTACGAATATTTCAACGAGGACGAACTCAAGACCTATCAGCCGAAGATCGTCCTGGTGGACGAGAACAACCGGGTGAGGGAGAAATAATGGAGCTTTGCCAGCGCACGATCCATGAGCTGCACGAGATGCTGAAGAAGGGAGAGACGACATCGGCTGCCATCACCGAGTCGGTCCTGAGCAGAATAGCTTCCGTTGATGACAGGGTCAAGGCCTATATCACGGTGACGGCTGAAGAAGCCCGCGCCCATGCGGCGGCCGCGGATAAGCGGATGAAAGCCGGAGTCGTGGCATCGCCGCTCCAGGGCATCCCGATCGCGGTCAAGGACAACATGTGCACGGCGGGGATCAAGACCACGTGCGCCTCGAAGATCCTCGGCAATTTCGTTCCGCCCTACGACGCAACCGTCGTCGCCCGGTTGAAAGAAGCGGGAGCCGTCCTGTGCGGCAAGCCGAACATGGACGAGTTCGCCATGGGATCCTCCACGGAGAACTCTGGCTTTTTTATCACGAAGAACCCCTGGGACCTCGCGAGGATCCCGGGAGGGTCGAGCGGCGGCTCGGCTGCCGCTACGGCCGCTGATGAGTGCATCGGCTCGCTGGGGTCTGATACGGGAGGCTCGATCAGGCAGCCTGCTGCATGCTGCGGCGTGGTCGGCCTGAAGCCTACGTACGGCCGAGTTTCGCGCTATGGTCTGGTGGCCTTCGCTTCATCTTTGGACCAGATCGGCCCGATCACCAAGGACGTCAGTGACACGGCGATCCTCATGAACGTCATTGCCGGCCATGATCCGAAGGATTCCACCTCGGCCGATATCGCGAAGCCGGACTTCACAAAGGCGCTCAAGAGGGACGTGAAAGGCCTGAAGGTGGGGCTCCCCCGGGAGTATTTCATCGACGGCATGGACCCGGAGGTCGAGCGCGCGGTGCGGCAGGCGGTCAAGACCCTGGAAAGCCTGGGCGCCGCGATTGTTGATGTGTCGCTGCCGAACACCCGGTACGCCGTGGCAACCTATTATATCCTCGCTACCTCCGAGGCGAGCTCGAACCTCGCGCGGTATGACGGGGTGAAGTACGGCTATCGCGCCGCATCGCCCAAAGACCTCCTTGATATGTACAAGAGGAGCCGCGACGAGGGGTTTGGGCCAGAGGTGAAGCGCAGGATCATGCTCGGGACGTATGCACTGTCAGCCGGTTACTACGACGCCTATTACAAGAAAGGCCAGCAGGTGCGAACGCTGATCAAGCACGATTTCGATGAGGCGTTCAAGACCGTCGATGTCATCGCGACGCCGACCGCGCCTACCGCGGCGTTCAAGATCGGGGAGAAGTCGGCAGATCCTCTCCAGATGTACCTGTCCGACATCTTCACGATCAGCGTGAACCTGGCCGGCATACCAGGCATCTCGATCCCCTGCGGTTTCACTTCGGCGAACCTCCCTATCGGTCTCCAGATCCTGGGGAAGCATTTCGATGAGGAATCAGTCATCCACACGGCCTACGCCTACGAGCAGGCCACGGAGTGGCACAGGAGAAAGCCGAAGCTGTGATGAGCTCGGAGTGCCGAGTTCGGAGTTACGATTTTAATCGTCTCTATGGTTATTGAGAAATTTTCTGCGTCCTCTGTGGTTCAATGCATTGAAAGGAACAGCTATGAAATATGAGGCAGTGATCGGGCTTGAGGTTCACGCTCAGCTCCAGACCAGGACGAAGATCTTCTGCGGGTGCGAGACGCGGTTCGGCGAGGAAGCGAACACGAGGACCTGCCCGGTGTGCATCGGCATGCCCGGCGTGCTGCCGGTCCTGAACCGGAAAGCCCTCGAGTACATCGTCAAGACCGGCCTGGCCATGGACTGCACGATCAGCGCGTTCAGCCGCTTCGCGCGCAAGAACTATTTCTACCCCGATCTTCCGAAGGGCTACCAGATCTCGCAGTATGAGCTGCCCGTCTGCGGCCGGGGCCATGTCGAGATCGTGGTCGACGGACAGGTCAGGCGCATCGGCATCACGCGCATACACCTCGAAGAGGACGCGGGCAAGAACCTGCACCAGGCCGAGGGCGGGGCGAGCCTCGTGGACCTGAACCGGGCCGGCACGCCGCTGATGGAGATCGTGTCAGAGCCGGACATCCGGACGCCCGAGGAGGCATCGGAATACCTGAAGAAACTGCGCTCGATCCTGCGCTACATCGAGGTGTCCGACGCGGACATGGAAAAGGGAAACTTCCGCTGCGACGCCAATGTCTCGATCCGGCCCGCCGGCTCCCATGAGTTCGGCACCCGGGCGGAGATCAAGAACGTGAACTCCTTCAAGTTCGTTCAGAAGGCGATCGAGTACGAGATCAAGCGGCAGGCCCAGGTTCTGGATGAGGGCGGACGGGTGGTCCAGGAGACGCGTCTCTACGATTCGGCAAAGGGAGTGACCTTCTCGATGCGAAGCAAGGAGGAGGCGCACGACTACCGCTATTTCCCGGAGCCCGACCTCGTCCCGGTGGTCATCGCGAAGGAACTGATCGAGGAGATCCGGGCGTCGATTCCCGAACTGCCCGATGCCAAGCGCGGCCGTTTCGTGAAGGACTACGGCCTTCCCGAGTACGACGCTTACATGCTGACCCAGAGCCGCGCCCTGGCCGGCTACTTCGAGGAAGCCGTGAAGCTCACGAACCAGCCCAAGGTGGTGTCCAACTGGATGATGGGTGAGCTGATGCGGCTGCTGAATGCCGATGGCAGGGAGATCGAGGACTGCCCCATCAGGCCCGAACGGCTCGCCGGTCTGATCAAACTGATCATCGACGGCGTGATCAGCACCAAGATCGCAAAGACCGTGTTCGAGGAGATGTACCGGTCCGGCAAGGACGCGGAGGCGGTCGTCAGGGAACAGGGACTGGTACAGGTATCGGACACCGGCGAGATCGAGAAGATCATCGATGAAGTGATCAAGGCCAACCCCGGCCAGGCGGCTGACTACCGCGCCGGCAAGGAGAAGCTGTTCGGATTCTTCGTGGGGCAGGTCATGAAAGCCAGCAAGGGCAAGGCGAACCCGGACATGGTGAACCAGCTGCTCAAGAATAAATTGAGCGGGTAACAAATAGGGGAAATGGTACACTTCAAAATATTATCAGAGAGTGGGGGGTTGAGCAATGCTTGAGCAAATGCACAGACACATGAAATGGATCATGTGGACGATCGTTGTCCTCATCACGGTCACGTTCCTGTTCTTCGGGATCTACCCATCGTCAGTCAGCGGCAGGACGGTGGCCAAGGTGAACGGCTATGTGATCGGATCCGACGACGTGAACCGCGTCTACCAGAACATGGTCGAGAATTACCGCAGGATCCTGAAGGACCAGTTCAATGAGGGCTTTTCCCAGGTGCTCAGAAAACAGGCCCTGCAGGAGCTGATCCAGACCAGGCTGCTCGTGCAGGAGGCGGAGCGCATGGGGATGAAGGTAAGCGACAGCGAGATCCAATCCTACATCATGCAGATCCCAGCGTTCACGAACCAGCAGGGGAAGTTCGACCAGCGGAATTACGAGTACGCGCTCAGGAACATCAATATGACGCCTGCCGTATTCGAGGCGAGCCAGCGTGAATATCTCCTTCGCATGAAGCTGGAGCGGCTGGTCGAAGACGCGGTCGCCGTGACGGACAGTGAGGTGAGCTCGGCCTATGCCGCAAAGAACCCCAAGGCGAAGAAGGGCGATTTCGAGAAGAACAGGGAAGCGTTCGGTCAGACGTACTTAGCGGAAAAGAAGCGTGAGGCGTTGAACGCCTTCGTCAAGGGCCTGATGGGCAAGGCGTCCATCAGCGTAAACGAACGGTCCATGGGGTCGTAATCAGAAGAGAACCGACAATAAAACAGAAGCCGCCGGAATGCATCCGGCGGCTTTTTTGTTGGATCGACAGGTTTAATGCCAGACAATGTCCCGGACATCACGAGAGGAGCTCAGATATCCGCCTTCCACTCCAGATCCCCCGTCATTTCCCATTGCACGAAGTTCCGGATCCTGAGCCTGGAATCTTCCGGAGCGTCCACGAATTCGAGACCGATACCCGGCTCGGCATCGATCTGCGTTCCAAGAGGGATCACCCGGGCGACCCGGGCGGTCAGTTCCATGACCACGGTATCGCGGGGCAGGGTGAAACGGACATGGATCACCGCACCTTCCGGCAGGCTTTCGTGCGACCGCAGATAGAGACCGCCCTCGGAAAGGTCGACACACATCAGTCGCGCTTCAGGGGTTCCCTCCCTGATCTCCACGATGAACTTTGCGGGGATGCGCGGCGCGTGGCGCTGTTCGCCGGTCAGACGGCCGAGGACGCCGTAGACGATGGACAGGTCGAGCGGCTTGGTGAGGACCGCCGTGCAGCCGAGCGACAGGAGCGAATCGTCGGCCGGTGTGTTCTCGCTCGTCAGGAATACGACGAGCGGCAGATCCTTCACCGCGGCATCGCTCCTCAAGAGCATGATCGAAGCCCGCTGCTCCAGGCCGGTGACGTCTCCGTCATAAATGATCAGCGAAAAGCGGGTATTCTGCGCCAGGCGCACGCCTTCTTCAGCGGTTTTCGCGAGGATCGGCGAGTACCAGATGCGCTTCAGCAGGACGCCGAGGTACATCTGGCCTGCCGGCGTGCGGCAGATGATCAGGACGGATTTTTTTTCGGACATTTCAGGAATTCCTCACAACCGATGAATGTTCACGCGGCAAAAGGCTGCCGGGTATCAGCGCTTGAGATCCGCCAGGCCGGAAAAGAGATGGATCAGGCTCATGCAGCCCTTTTCCCAGTCCGAGAGCAGCAGGCTCTCATTCTCGGAATGAGCCGCACTGTACGGGTCACCGACGCCGAAGAGAAGCGCGGGCACCCCCCCGAGGGCGTCCGTAATGGTCTGCACAAAGGGAATGGACCCTCCCGCTCCCACGACGGCCGGCTTTCTGCCATAACCCCGCTCCAGCGCGTTGAGCGCGGCCTCGAATACATCGCCCTTCGTATCGGAGTACCACCAGCGCGAAGGCGTTTCAGGCTCGATGCTGACCTGCACCCCCCAGGGCGCGTGGTGGAGCAGATGGCCCTTCAACTGCTCGAGCGTTTCAGAGGGGTCCATGTCGGGGACGGTCCTGATGCCGATGCGGGCATAGACGCTGTCATTCACGATGTTCGAGGCCTGCTTCCTGCTGCTTGCTTCGATCACGTTGACGGTGATGGACGGGCGATGCCACATCTTCTCATACACGGTTCCTGCTCCGCCGACGAGCTTCGCAGTATCGAGCATTCTCGATTGCTTCCGGTACAGGCGTTCATCAAAGGGGAGCGCAGCGAGGTCAGATTGCTCAGCGCTCGAGAGCGGGCGTACCCTGTCCATCAGACCCGGGATAGCCGGCCGTCCCTCGTCGTCCACGAGGCTTGCGAGCATCCTGGCGAGGGCGAGAACGGGGTCCGGAAGCGGACCTCCCCAGGTGCCTGAATGGACGCTCGATTCCAGCGAGCGGACCTCCACGTTCACGGTGACAATGCCCCGCAGGGAGGCGGTGAGCGACGGCACGCCGCTGTCGAAATTCTCACTGTCCGCGATCAGCACGACGTCCGCGGCAAGGAGATCACCATGCTTTTTGAGCAGCATCTCGAGATTCGTGGAGCCGACCTCTTCCTCGCCTTCGACAAGCACCTTGACATTCAGGGGCAGGGAGCGCGTTGACCGGAGAAAGGAGCCGATGGCCGCGGCATGCATGACCACGCCTCCCTTGTCATCCGACGAGCCCCTGCCATAGAGTCGGCCGTTCCGCACTTCGGGCAGAAAAGCGCCCGACTTCCAGAGCGGTTCCCGGCCGATCGGCTGGACATCGTAATGGGCGTACAGCAGGATCGTGGCCTTGCCCTTCTGTTCCGTCCATTGGCCGAGCACCGAGGGATGACCTGTTCCTGCGGGGAGAACGCGTACGTCAGTGAGGCCGTTCCTGGAGAGGAGCCGCGCAACCGCTTCGGCGCCCTGGACGAGCGGCGCGGGGTCATAGCCGGGAAAACTGATGCTCGGAATGCGGACAAGGTCGATCAGGTCCTTCACATGTTCCGATTTATTCTTTGCGAAGTGTTCGAGGGCCGCGCTCAGTTGTTCGTTCTTCATAGAAACCTCGCTCCTATTGGTAACTGCGACATCCGATGATCGGAACAAGTTCGGGGAAGAGGGGTACCGTGCATACAGCATGGCCGTGATGCGGCACATTCTGGAATCGTGAAACCGCTCTTATTGTATGTCTTCATTCCCTGATGTCAAGGGATTGTTTTCCCGCGCTCGATGCGCTAAACCAACAGGCGTTTAAACAGCAAAGGGTCGGCAGAGAGCCGACCCTTCTTTATAACTCAATTCATCGTACGTTACCCGGACTTCCCGGGAGATTCTATCAAAGGAGATGGTCAGGAAGCTTCATATCGTTGCTGCTCCCCGCTGGAAGGACGATTGCCGCGAAGCGCTTGCTTTTCAGTTCCCGGAAGATGCCGTCGGTCTGGAGTGTGCGTTTAAGTGTCCGGGCGCTTTTTCAACATTCTTGCCCTCGACCCTTACCTCCAGTTCTTGTTCCGTCCCCCGCCGAAGCCGCCTCCGCTGCCGCCCCGCCGGTCTCTGCCGCCGCCTCCACCACCACCGTAGCCGCCACCCCCGCCGCTTCGCTCACGCTGGGGTCTCGCTTCATTTACCGTGATCGTCCGTTCCATCAACGAAGTGCCGTTCAGGGCGGTAATTGCCTTGTCACCGTCATCATCGGAACCCATTTCGACGAAACCGAACCCTTTTGACCTGCCGTTTGTCGGGTCTACGATGAGCTTGACCGACGAAACTTCGCCGATCTTGGAGAAGGCTTCTCGCAGATCCTCTTCCGTCGTGCTGTACGACAAATTTCCTACATAAAGCTTCTTGGCCATCTCTCCATCCCTCCCTGGATTTTCCGCAGGGTAGACCCCAAAACGCAACGTTTTCCGGTTCCCTGTTCGGTGAACAAAAGTTGCCCTTTAAGCTAGATTAGCATACGTTCCGTGTCTGTGCAAGCCCCTTGGCCCTCTTTTTCCGGAGCATGGTGCCTGTGCGCAGGGTGTTGCTTCCCGGATCAGCGATTGTCTCTTCTATCCTGTCTCATCCTGTCGCGATCAAAGCCGCTGTTACGGGAGGGCATGCCGCCTGAGAATCCGCGGGCTTTCGAATAGGCATTGCTTTTTCGGGCGCCGCCGAACGTCTTCGGCCCGGGACGCGAGGAGCTGTTCCTCGGGCTCGGGGCGCGAAGCGCATACCGCGGCTCAAGACCCGGGACCACGTGGCGTGGAAGGGTCTGGCCTATGTAACGCTCGATCCGGTTCAGGGAATCCAGTTCCCTGCCCGAGACAAAGGAGACGGCTATGCCCGTGGCGCCGGCCCGGCCGGTGCGGCCGATGCGGTGAACGTAATCCTCGGCATTTTTCGGGAGGTCAAAGTTGACGACATGGGAGATGCCGGCCACGTCGATTCCCCGCGCGGCGACATCGGTCGCCACGAGCAGCCGGATCCTTCCCTGGCGCATCCTCATGATGGCGCGGTTCCGGGCATTCTGGCTCATATCGCCATGGAGCGCCTCGACGCTGTGGCCCTGATCGGACAGTTCCCGGGCAAGCTGGTCTGCGTTCTGCTTGGTTCCCGAAAAAATGATCGCCCGCGTCATGGCGCTGTCGGCAATAAGGTGCTTCAGCAGCCGGTTCTTGTGCTGCATGTCATCGACGGCATGGAGGCGCTGTTCGATCGATTCGAGGGTGGTCTTTTTTCCCGCGATCTCGATGCGGACGGGGTCCTTCAGCAGGCGCTGGGCAAGCTTTGCCATCGAATTGTCCCACGTCGCGGTGAAGAGAAGCGTCTGTCGCGAGGACGGCGTGGCCGCTGCGATGGTCTCGACGGCCTCGCTGAAACCCATGTCGAGCATGCGGTCGGCCTCGTCGAGGACGAGCAGTTCGAGACGCGAAAAATTGATGCGGCCCCGTTCCAGGTGGTCAATCAGCCTGCCGGGCGTCGCCACGATCAGGTCCACGGGCTGCGACAGGAGCCGCTGCTGTTCGAAATAGGGCATGCCGCCGAGGATGGCGCCGCTCCGGATCTTCATGAACTTCCCGTAAGTCTGGACCGCGGCGGTCACCTGGTTGGCCAGTTCCCGCGTCGGCGTGAGCACGAGCACGCGCGGGCCTTTGGACCGGCCTGCTGCTGTTGACGGCACGGCGAGGCGCTGAAGCGCAGGAAGTACGAACGCCGCGGTCTTGCCGGTGCCCGTCTGGGCAGAGGCGATCAGGTCACGGCCTTCGAGCGCCCTGGGAATTGCCTGGTCCTGGATGGGCGTGGGCGCGGGATAGCCGCACTGGGTTATGGCTTTGAGGATCGGTGCAACGAGCTGCAGATGTGAAAATGGCATTCTAGTCCTTTCAAGAAAGCCGCTGATCAGCCAAAACGACCGGCGCATCCGTCGTCGCGCGGGGAACCGGTCCCGTGCGTTCACGGCAACACTGCGTGAACGTTCGTTTCGTGCGGTAAAGCGGGTTAGTGGTTAGTGTGCGGGCCGCAGGGATACACCTGTATCCCTGAACAAGGACGGCATGAGCACGGATGCGACCGCTGGTAACGTCATCGTTCGCCAACCATGCATGCTGCCGCTATTTCAGAAGGGGACTGAAAGCAAGGGGGGGTCAGGGATCGATGGAGTTCGAAGGCGGGGATAGGATGGGATTTCAGGAGCTTCATATCCCGCCAATGTTTTAACAGTCGAGGCATTATACCGATTCCGGCATAAATAGCAAGTTTTTTCTCGCGCCAGGTTGTTTTACCCGCTCATCCAGAGAATGCTCCCGGGTGATCCCGCGAGGAAGCGACCCTGCCCCGCAGGGTCAGGTCAGTTACTTTACCGGGTTCGACCCCATGGTGACTTGCACAAATCCCGCCGGCCGGATCCATTGGGCAAAGGCTTTTTGCACCTCTTTATCGGTAAATTTCAGATACTGCGCGGCCGCGCGGACCGGCTCGTCGAGCGGCAGGTCTTCCTGGGAACGGGAAAGCATTCCCCCGGCGATGCTGTCCATGCTGGCTTCCGAGAGGGGCAGCTGTTTTATCAGTAAGATCTTGGCCCGCCGCAATTCAGCTTCCGTTACCGGGTCTGTCTGCATTTTACGGAGGTTCCGCTCGATCATGGCCCGTGCCTTGTCGACATTCGGGGGATCGCAGGCAAAGAATACGCCGAAAAGCGAGCGTGTTTTGTCCGCATCGAGAAAAGACTCCACCGTGTAGACCAGACCGGCCTGCTCCCGCAGGTCGTGGTACAGCCGTGAAGCATAGAACGCGCCGGACAAAACGTGATTGCCGAGCATAAGCTTGTAATAGTCGGGATGGGAGCGGGTGATGCCGATCGTTTCGGCAAGCGTTACCTGGTCCTGTACCCTGCTCGCATCAGGCACCGTGGCGGCAGAAGGCCTGTTGGAGGGCACCGGCGGCAGATCGGTTGCGGGCTTCCGGCCTTGAGAACGCCACGCGCCGAAATATTTTTCAACCGCAGCCCTGGCCTGTGCAGGCGTTATGCGGCCTATGATCACGATGGTCGTCAGGTCAGGACGAAACGCCTTCTCATAATAAGTCCTGACATCCGTCAACGTCAGCCCGCCGACCGTTTCGGGCAGGGCCTGCCGGAGCGACGGATCTTTCACGGGATAGAGGCCTTCGCGGAGAGTTCGCTGTGAAAGATAGGCAGGGCTCTTCAAACGGCCCTGGAGCGAGCTCATTTTTTCCTGGCGCACGACCGCGAAGGCGGCCTCGGGAAGCGCAGGGTGCAGCAGGTTGTCGGCGAGCAGTTCCATGCCCCGGTCGAACCGATCGGAGAGAACCTTGAGCGAAAAGCTCGTGCCAGCGGAGATGTTTGCCCCGATATCGTCCTGCGCCTTCTGGAGCGCGATCCGGTCGAGGGATGTCGTGCCGTAGGAGAAGAGGCTTGCCAGGACCTCGGCAACACCTTCCTTTCCCGCGGGTTCTTCAAGCTCCGGCTTGTTCTTGATCTGTCCCATGACCGTTACCGTCGGGCTCACATTTTCCGGTTGAACGATGAGGCTGATGCCGTTGGACAGCGTAAAGAGCGCGGGTTTGACGTTTGACGCCGGAATGGAGGGCAATGATTCTACCCCTTTCGCCCACGCGGGAAGGCTCGCGAGCGAGGCTTCTTTCGGGGCAAAGGACTCCTTGCCTCCAAACCCGCCCGATGATACGGGGATCCCCGAAGGTCGCGGCGTGAGAATGGCCGTGATCGCCGTGTCGTTCACGAGGTATTCCCTCAGAACGCGGTTCACATCTTCGACAGACACTTTTTTGATAGCCTCAATGTCGTCCTCCGGAGAGGAGCGGCCTTCGACAGCCAGCGCCTGCGACCAAACCGAGGCGAGCCCGGAGATGGAATTGGACTGAAATTCAGCGTCCGTGATTTCGTGGCGCTTGGAGGCTTCAACAATGTCGGCCGGTACGCCGTTCTTCACGTATCCGGCGATGATGTTCTTGATCGTGGCTATGAGGGCGGAGCCGTCCCCGCCCGGAGGGAACGCGGCCGTGGCATAACCGTAAGCAGCCTTCGGAAGCGCCCCTCCATCAAACCCCGTGAAGAGGGCCTTCCCTTCGGTAACCAGTGAATAGAGGTACCCCCGCTGGCTGTCCAGAACATCAGCAAGGATCTCCCCGGCGGCGTGGTCGGGGCTGTCAAAGCCGGGCAGGCGAAACGCTACGACGGCTAGGCCGTAAGGAAGGTCGGTATCGAGATTGATCGAAGCCGGCCTGAGCGTCTGAAGATGAATGTCCGGCCGGGGAGGCACGGTCCGGGAGGGGATTGGTCCAAACAGCTCTTTCACCTTATCCAGGGTCTTCGCCGGGTCGACATCCCCCGCGACGATGAGGATGGCATTGTTCGGTGCGTACCAGGTATCGTGGAACGCCTTGAGCATCGCGCCTGTCGTCCTTTCGAACGAGGGTCGCGTGCCCAGGGCGTCGTGGGCATAGGGCGTATTGGCGAACATATTCTCGAGAAGCCTCATGGAAAAGACATACTCGGGATTCGAAAGGTCCTGTGCCACCTCCTGTTCGATCGCGCCTCGCTCCTGCGCCCAAAGCTCTTCAGAGTCGAGGACGCCACGCATGCGCACCGCTTCCACGTTCAGCGCGACGTCAAGATCATCCTTCGGCACCGTAAGGAAATACTGGGTCACATTTTGCTGCGTATCGGCGTTGAAATCACCGCCCATCAGGGCCATGATGTTCACGAGCTGTTCTGCGGACAGCCCGGGGCTGCCGCGGAACAGCATGTGCTCCTGGGCGTGGGCCATACCGGGGAAGCCTTCCGGCGCTTCATCGGAACCCACGAGATAATTCACTTCCGTGGCGACCACCGGCGCCAGCCTGTTCGGCACAATTACCACCCGAAGGCCATTCTCCAGCGTTGCACGCAGAACGTCCGTCTGCGCTCCTGCCTGCGCAGGCATAGACGCCAGCAGCAGGCACAGAACTACGACGAGGGGGAAACAGAACCGAGCTTTTCTCATATAACCTCCCTGAACTCCCTTTCGGAAGAACAACGTGTTGCCCGAACCGGCTTGACCGGGCGAAAGGGAATTCAGACTTATCTAGAAGAGGCTTACGTGTCGCCTCACGGCTTGATCGTGAGATAGATCGACCCGCCCTCGCGGGAGATCAGCAGCAAAACGGTGTCCTTTTCTCCGATCTTCGATACGACCTCCTCATACTCCTGTGCGCTCTGGATAGATTTACGGTTCACTTCCAGGATCACATCATTGGCCTGCAGCAGCTCCTGGGCCGGACTGTCCGCACTGACATCAGTGACGACCACGCCGGTCTGTCCCTCCGGAAGGTTCAGTTTGTCCCGCAGGCTTGGGGTAAGTTCCTGGACCGTCACGCCCCGCAGCGCGTTCTGGTACTCCGTCTTTTTTATGATCTTTTTCTCTTTGTACTCTCCGAGCGTTACTGGCAGGGTCAGCTCCTTGCCCTCACGGATGATCCTGAAATCGACCTTCGTTCCCGGTGCCGCTGCTGCGACCCTGTTCCTGAGGTTCGTAACATCAGTGACCTTTTTCCCGTCCATGGCAATGATAAGATCGCCCCGCTTGAGGCCCGCCTTGTCGGCCGGGCTGCCGCTCTCTACACCCGAGATCAGGGCACCCTCGGTCTCCTTGATCCCCAGGGACTTCGAGAGCTCAGGGGTAAGGTTCTGGATGCTCACGCCGAGCCAGCCGCGAACCACCTTGCCGTGCTTGATGATGCTGTCCATGACTGTCTTGGCCATGTCCGAGGGAATGGCGAACCCGATCCCCATGTAGCCGCCGCTGGTCGAGAAGATCGCCGTGTTGATCCCGATAAGTTCTCCACTTCCGTTCACCAGCGCTCCTCCGGAGTTGCCCGGATTGATGGCGGCATCGGTCTGGATGAAGTCCTCAAAATCGGCGAGCCCGATGTTCGACCGGCCGACTGCGCTTACGATGCCCATCGTGATGGTCTGGTTCAGGCCGAAGGGGTTGCCGATCGCCAGGACGACATCGCCAGTCTTCAGCCTTGCCGAATCCCCGAAGGAAAGGGTCGGCAGGTCTTTCGCATTGATCTTGATGACGGCAAGGTCCGTCCGCGGGTCGGTGCCGACGACCTTGCCGGTGAACTCACGCTTGTCATAGAGGATGACCTTGATATCTTCCGCGCCCTTGACCACGTGGTTGTTCGTCAGGATATAGCCGTTCTCCGATACGATCACGCCGGAGCCGAGGGCAGATGATTTGAATTTTCGCTTCTGCCCGGGGTGCCCGAACTGGTCGCCGAAAAAGTGCCTGAAAAAAGGATCGTTGAACATGTCGCCGAAGGGGTTGTCCTCCATGGTCTCGATCGAGGTCGTTGATATGTTCACGACCGCCGGGCGGACCGCCTCGGCGACTTCCGACAGGGCATTGCTCAGGTTGCCGAGCATTTTTACGGATTCCTGCGATATGGCCTTTTCCTTGGCCGTCGCCACGCCGGCTGCCGACAGCGCTGTTGCGAGCACGAACGCGAGGGCCAGGGAAAGAACCTGAACGAATACTGTTGCACGTCCCTTCTGAATCTTCATTGATGACCTCCTAAATAAAGAATATGCAAATGACCTCATTGTCTACACAGATCATTCTAGCAAAATATTAGACTCTTACATTCAGGAAAAGTTAATTGGGTGGGCCCGTTGGATCATTCATTTCAACTTGTGCTACTAAGGTTGTCTTGAAATGAAGGCCGGACGTCTTGACAGTGCTCCTGCCGGGAGATACCCTAAGTATGAGGAGGAATATTGTTATGAAGAAGAGCATTATAATAACAACGCTGATCGCTCTCGCGGCAGCCTTCGTCCAGTCAGGGGCATGGGGTGATGAGACAAGGGTGGTCTACAAGGCCGTTATCGACAGCAGCGGCAGCCAGAAAGTCGAAATGCTGGGTGGCAGCTATTTTTTTAAGCCGAATGATATCATCGTGAAGGTGAACGTTCCGGTGGAGATCATCATACGGAAAGAATCGGGTTTCGTGCCGCATGACATTGTTCTCCACGCGCCCGAGGCCGGGATCGATTTCAAGGTGGAGCTCAGCACCGACCCGAAGACAATCAAGTTTACGCCGACAAAGGCCGGGAAGTACGAATTTTACTGCGACAAACGGTTCCTTTTCTGGACCCACCGGGCAAAGGGCATGGAGGGAGTGCTGGAAGTAACCGGATAGTGCCTTCAGGAAAAGAACGTTCTGAAGCATTCTGTCGCGAGGCAACGTCATGATGTCCCGGAACGAGGTCGTCTTCCTGTTCGATGTCGATAATACGCTGCTTGACAACGACCGGGTAGAACAGGATCTGCGGGTCCACCTTGAAAGAGAGTTCGGGGCCGCAAGCAGGGACCGGTACTTCTCACTCTTCGAAGAGCTGCGGTCCGAGCTGGGTTACGCGGACTATCTGGGCGCCCTGCAGCGCTACCGTCTCGAGGACCTCTGCGATCCCCGGCTATTGACGATGTCCTCCTTTCTGATGGATTATCCCTTCGTTGACCGCCTGTTCCCCGGCGCTATCGCGGCCATCGAACACGTCCGGACGCGGGGGAGAACGGTCATACTCTCCGACGGCGACGTGGTGTTTCAGCCGCGCAAGGTGCAGCGGTCAGGCCTGTGGGAAGCTGTCGAGGGCCGGGTTCTGATCTACGTCCACAAAGAGCAGATGCTTGCCGATGTCGAACGGCGCTACCCCGCGCGGCACTACGTCATGATCGATGACAAGCTGCGCATACTCGAGGCAATGAAGCGGGTCTGGGGCGACCGGTTGACAACGGTGTTCCCCCGGCAGGGACGCTATGCGCTCGATCCAGATACCGTTTCCCGTTATCCGCGTCCCCAGATCACGCTTGAACGGATCGGCGATCTCGCAACCTTCGACCTGTCCGCGTTCCCCGGCTGAGCACGGACGGGGTGATACACGATGCAAGGTACTGTCAAAATATTGTCAAAAGTTCTATGAAAAATAGTTGATAAAAGATGAAACCACAGAGCGTCTTGAGGAATGTTCGGGTTCATTCTCACACGAAAAGGCTGCTTTTTACCGACATGCTCTGTGCTCTCACCGATTATTTTGAGAAACGGTATAAGAGCGTAAAGAGCTATTAAAGAGAGTGCACCGAGGGTGAGACTATTTCCAGGAATGCGATTATCCCTTGGATTCAAATCCTCTCTGGTGACTCTGTGGTTAAGTATGAACAGTACACGATACGAGAGAAGGAGGAATTGCCATGAATAACGAAGACGAACTGCAGTCAACAATCTCGCACCTGGTGCAGAAAGGCAAGGGCATCCTTGCCGCCGACGAGAGCGATCCGACCATCGCCAAAAGGTTCAAGGCCATCAGCGTCGAATCCACCGAGGCCAACCGGCGCTCCTATCGCTCGCTTCTGTTCACCACGCCCGGCGCCGCGGAATACATCAGCGGCGTCATCCTGTTCGAGGAGACCCTGGGCCAGGCTGCGGATGACGGCGCGCCCCTGCCCGAGGTGCTGTCCCGCCAGGGCATCGTGCCCGGCATCAAGGTGGACAAGGGGAAGATCCCCCTGGCCCACGCTCCGGGTGACGAGGTCACCCAGGGCCTGGACGGACTGGCCGAGCGCCTCAGAACATACAAGGCCCAGGGGGCGCGTTTTGCCAAGTGGCGCGAGGTCTATTCCATCGGCGCTCAGAACCCCACGCAGCTCGGCATCGAGGTGAATGCGGAAATGCTGGCACGCTACGCAGCCGTCTGCCAGGAGGAGGGTTTTGTTCCCATCGTCGAGCCGGAGGTGCTGATCGACGGCGACCACACCCTGGAGCGCTGCTTT
Source organism: Nitrospirota bacterium (assembly GCA_035516965.1). Classification (NCBI taxonomy): domain Bacteria; kingdom Pseudomonadati; phylum Nitrospirota; species Nitrospirota bacterium. The sequence continues at coordinate 4,931 of DATIZR010000048.1, read as the reverse complement.
GATGTCACCGAGGCGGTGCTGCACGCGGTGTTCCATGCCCTGCACCGGCACCGGGTGATCCTGGAATATACCGTGCTCAAGCCGAACATGGTTCTGCCGGGCAAGGGGCATCCTCCCAAGGCAAGGCCCGAGCACGTTGCTGCGGCGACGGTCAAGGTTCTCCGCCGTACGGTGCCCGCGGCGGTGCCGAGCATCAATTTCCTGTCCGGCGGCCAGGGGCCCATGGAAGCAACGGCCAACCTGAACGCCATGAACGCCTTTTTCCCGAATTCACCCTGGGAGCTTTCGTTCTCCTACGGGAGAGCCCTGCAGGAGACCGCCCTGCATGCGTGGGCCGGCAAAAAGGAGAACGCGGCGGCCGCGCAGAAGACTTTCTATCAGCGCGCCAGGCTGAACGGCCTCGCGCGCCTCGGCACCTACGCGCCGGAGATGGAGCAGAAGGCCTGAGCCAGCAGAACTCGATGCAGACATGACCGGTCATGGCCCGATGGACATACTCACGATCAACAGCGGTTCCTCAAGCATCAAGTTCTCCCGGTACCGCATGGGAAGCAATGAAGCCCGGGTCTTGTCCGGAAGCCTCGAGGGCATCGGTTTGTCGACGGGCCTGTTCCGCATCAGGGATGCGGCCGGCAAGACCATGACCGAGAAGACACTCAACCTGCGAGACCATGGGGAGGCGCTCCGGGAAGCGATCGATTGGCTTGTCGGCAACGAGGCCGGCCAGAAGTTATCGGCAATAGGGCACAGGATCGTGCACGGCGGAAGCGCCTATGTCAGGCCGCACCGCGTAGATGCCGCTCTGCTCGAGGCCCTTGATGCGCTCGTTCCCCTTGCCCCCGATCACCTGCCGCAGGAGATCGCCGCGATCAGGACATTCGGGCGCTCCTACCCCGAACTGGACCAGGTCGCGTGCTTCGACACCGCATTTCACCGGAACATGCCCGACGTTGCGCAGCGTTATGCCCTGCCCGGGGAGGTACGGCGGCTCGGCGTGGTGCGCTACGGTTTCCACGGTCTGTCCTACGAGTATATCCTGAAGGAGCTGGGGAACATCTCTGGAGCGGAGGCGGCGGACGGCAGAGTGATCATCGCCCATCTGGGGAACGGGGCAAGCATGGGGGCATTCAGGAACGGGAAGAGCGCGGACACGACCATGGGGTTCACTCCCGCGGGCGGCCTGGCCATGAGCACCCGCTCCGGAGACCTCGACCCCGGCGTGATCGTTTACCTGCTCAAGGAAAAGGGGATGGACGCATCCGCTTTGAACCGCATGGTGAACAGGGAGTCGGGGCTCTACGGCGTTTCGGCAATGAGCGCTGACATGGCTGAACTGCTCAAGGCAGAGCCGTCGAATCGGGGCGCCGCAGAGGCCGTGGAGCTCTTCTGCTATACGGCGAAAAAGTTCCTCGGTGCTCTCGCTGCAGTGCTGGGCGGGCTCGACACGCTCGTCTTCACCGGAGGCATCGGGGAGAATGCTCCTTCGATTCGTGAGCGCATCTGCAATGACCTTGGTTTCCTGGGCATCCGGCTTGATACGGAGCGAAACAGCGAACAAGCCCCGGTCATTTCCCGGGCAGACGGCCTTGTAACGGTCCGGGTCATGAAGACGAATGAAGAGCTGATGATCGCGCGGCACACCGCACATTGCATCGCGATAGAGGGGAGGCACGCATGAAGAAGGATCCGGCACCGAAGCCAACTTCTGCCCAATCATCGCCGCCGAAAGCGCTCCTGGACAGGATGCACGCCTACTGGCGCGCGGCGAACTACCTTTCCGTGGGCCAGATCTATCTCTACGACAATCCCCTGCTGAGGGAGCCGTTGAAGCTGGAGCACATCAAGCCGCGGCTCCTGGGGCACTGGGGCACGACGCCGGGGCTCAATTTCATCTATGTACACCTCAATCGCGTGATCAGGGAACGTGATCTCAATGTCATCTTCGTCTGTGGGCCCGGTCATGGCGGACCCGGCATGGTGGCTAACACCTATCTGGAGGGAACGTACAGCGAATTCTATCCCCACATCACTCGTGATGGCGCGGGAATGCAAAAGCTCTTCAAGCAGTTCTCGTTCCCCGGCGGGATCCCGAGCCACGCAGCCCCGGAGACCCCGGGCTCCATCCATGAAGGAGGCGAACTCGGTTATTCGCTGTCCCACGCCCATGGCGCTGTTTTCGACAACCCCGGGCTCATCGCGGCCTGCGTGGTGGGCGACGGCGAGGCGGAGACCGGGCCGCTCGCCGCGGCATGGCATTCCAACAAGTTCCTGAACCCGGCTACCGACGGAGCCGTGCTGCCCATCCTGCATTTGAACGGCTACAAGATCGCGAACCCCGCCGTACTGGCGAGGATCAGCCGTGAGGAGCTGGAGGACCTGTTCGTAGGCTACGGCTATAAACCGTATTTTGTCGAAGGATCGGACCCGGGACCGATGCATCAAAGCATGGCCGAGACACTCGATACGGTGATCGCCGAGATCCGGTCGATACAAAAAGAGGCCCGCAACAGCGGGAAAGCGGCGCGTCCGCAATGGCCCATGATCATCCTGCGAACGCCCAAGGGATGGACGGGTCCGAAAGAAGTCGACGGGAAAAAAACGGAAGGGTTCTGGCGGTCGCATCAGGTCCCTTTCGCTGAAATGGCGACGAAACCGGAACACGTGAAACTGCTCGAAACATGGATGAAGAGCTACAGGCCGGAAGAGCTTTTTGACGCCGACGGCAGGCTGCTCCCGGAGCTCGCCGACCTCGCTCCCGAAGGGACACGCCGCATGGGCGCCAACCCCCATGCGAACGGCGGTCTTCTGCTCCAGGAATTAACCATGCCCGACTTCCATGACTACGCTGTGGATGTCCCGGGGCCGGGCCTTGTCACTGCGGAGGCCACCAGGATCATGGGCACATTCCTGCGGGACATCATGAAGCTGAACAAGGACAGCAGGAATTTCCGGGTCATGGGGCCCGACGAGACGACCTCCAACCGCCTCGGCGCGCTTTTTGAGGCCACGGACCGGGCGTGGATGGCGGAGAAGCTGCCCTACGACGAGAGCCTCGCCCCCGACGGCCGTGTCATGGAGATACTGAGCGAGCATACCTGCCAGGGCTGGCTCGAAGGATACCTCCTGACCGGACGCCACGGCCTCTTCTCGTGTTACGAGGCGTTCATCCATGTCGTCGACTCCATGTTCAACCAGCATGCCAAGTGGCTGAAGGTCACGAGGAACGAGATCCCGTGGCGAAGGCCCATTTCTTCCCTGAACTATCTTCTCACCTCCCATGTCTGGCGCCAGGACCACAACGGGTTCAGCCACCAGGACCCGGGGTTCATCGACATGGCGGTGAACAAGAAAGCGGACATCATACGCGTGTACCTCCCTCCCGATGCGAATACGCTCCTGTCCGTTACGGACCACTGCCTGAGGAGCAGGAACTACATCAATGTGATCGTTGCCGGGAAACAGCCCCAGCAGCAGTGGCTCGACATGGAATCCGCGGTCAAGCACTGTACTTCGGGCATCGGGATCTGGGAGTGGGCGAGCAATGACCGCGGCAATGAGCCGGACGTTGTCATGGCCTGCTGCGGTGACGTGCCCACGCTCGAGACCCTGGCCGCCGTGGAACTGCTCCGCTTCCACGCGCCGAAGCTCAGGATCCGGGTGGTCAACGTGGTCGACCTCATGACCCTTCAACCCCATGAAGAGCATCCCCACGGCCTGTCGGACAGGGACTTTGACGCGCTGTTTACGATCGACAAACCCATCATCTTCGCTTACCACGGCTACCCCTGGCTTATCCACCGCCTGACCTATCGAAGGACGAACCACAAAAACCTGCACGTTCGGGGATATAAGGAGGAGGGGACCACGACCACGCCCTTCGACATGGTCGTGCGAAACGATCTGGACCGTTTTCACCTCGCAGGAGATGCTGTCGACCGGGTTCCCGGACTCTCCCGCATTGCGGCCTATGCCAAGCAGACGATCCGCGACAAGCTGGTCGACCACCGGGAGTATATCACCCGATACGGAGAGGATATGCCGGAGATCAGGGAATGGACATGGAAAGGCCCCTCCGGAAGGGATAACGGGGGGCCGGTTCGGGATTAGCCATCGAAGGAACAGTGTCGTTTCTAACCTGATTCAGTAATATTGTGGTAAATTATTAGAGAAAGATACAAGGAGGCGGACAAGATACCCCGGGAGATGGTAACGGGGGAGGAGGGGAACCTCGATGAAAACAGCACTGTTCTCGATACGTAATAATCTCTGCGCCGAGTGCTCTCTCGCGCTGCACCGGTTCATAGGTGGAATGGACGGGGTCGAGTCCATTGACGTCGAACAAGGCAGGGTCGCGGTGACGTTCGATGAAAACACGATCGAAGAGGAGAAGCTGGCAAAGATCACGAAGGACAGCATCGAGCGGCTGGGTTACCGGCTGGAGGAATGAAGGACAGTCGCCAGAAAGGCACAGGGCAGCTGATTATCATCAGCGCACTGACAGGCGCGATAACCCCGTATAGTTCTATAAAAAAAGAACATAAACAACCAGGGAGATCATGGAGATCGTCTCTGTGCGGTCCAGATTTGTTTCCATTTTAAAAGCTGCCAAGGGGGGAGCAATGATCGTTCTCGGTCTCGTCATATTCGTAGTTGCCATCGTTGTCGTTTTTTCCGTGCAGAATGCAACGCCAGTGGCCGTCTCCTTCCTGTCCTGGCATTTCGAAGCATCGCTCGCCATCATCATCCTTCTCGCGGTTCTGGCGGGTTTGATCCTCGGCATGATCGTTCTGTCGTCAATGCGCCTGCTGCGCTCGTCGAGGAAAAAGAGGAAAGAGAAAGAAGCCCAAACCGGACAGGCTCCCAAAAACCAGGCGTTGTCATGATATTCTTCGGGGTGCAAATGCGGGCGATCCTTGACAGGCTGTTTGTTC